>NZ_JCABYM010000084.1:0-42235 GCF_059499385.1 Limnoglobus sp.
GGTGAGCGGCTTTATATAGCCGCCGGCTTGCCGGCGGGGTTATGCGACACCCAAAACCCCGCCGGCAAGCCGGCGGCTATATGAACCGCGAACTGCCCTTTACACCACTTCCGACCTCTGGCATATGCCGTACTCGGATCGTTCGGGGCGGGCCGTCGGGGGACGGCCGGCCGCGGATCGTGGGGGACGTTGCATGAACCGCTTCGCCGCCGGGGGGCTGGCCGTGGCGCTGGGCCTCGCGGCCGGGATGGCCGCCGCCGACGGGCCGAAGCCGGCCCGCACTTCCGGCAAGAAACCCGACGAGAAGGTCGAGAAGAAAGCCGACACGCCGCTGCGGCCGCCGGTCATCATCGCGCCGCTGACGGCCGACGTGCTGTCCGAGGCGGTGAAGGACGAGCAGGCCGCCTGCACCCGCCGGCTGGACGCGTGCGCGAAGCTGCGGGAGATCGCGGCCGCGAAGAACGACGAGAAGTCGCTGGCGCAGATCGACGAGTTGGAGAAGCAAGCCATCGAGATTTGTCAGGCCCGCGTCGCCCGGATGGGGGTCCGCGGGACCGCGGCCCGGTCGAGCGTCGTCCGGGCCGCCGCGGAGCCGCCGTTCGACCCGGCGGCCGTGGCCCCGCCCGCCCCCGTCGAGACGCCCGGAGGGAAGCGATGAACAAGGTCCTACTCTGCGGGCTGGTGCTGGCCGGCGGCGGGTGCGTCCACATCAAGCCGGTCGGCCCGCTGGCCCAGTTCCAGGGGCTGAACCCGGACGGCAGCAAGCCGGCCGCGGAGACGCCCGACCCGATCGTGCGGGACGCGCCGCGGCCGACGCCGCCGGCCGTGTACATCACGCCGAGCGAGGTGACGGCCGCGAACGCCGACGAGGCGCTGAAGCGGCTGGCGCAAGAGTTGGAGACGGACCGCCGGTCGATGGACGCGATGCCGCGGTACGCCGAGGTGTCGGTGGTGAAGTAGCGGCCCGACTTCCGAAGTCCGGCTTCGACTTCGGAAGTCGATGTCGCAATCACTTCCTGTACAAGCAATCGTTGCCGGTTGGACTTCCGAAGTCGAAGCCGGACTTCGGAAGTCAGGGCAGCCGCCCGTCGTGGAACGCCGACGCGACGAGGACGCCGTCCACGCCGACCGCGGCCAGTCCTTCAACATCCTCTCGATTTCGCACGCCGCCGCCGGTGAGCAGCCCCACGTCCGGGAAGCGGTCCCGAATCCTTCGGCAAACGGCGAGCGTCCGTGGCCCGTCGTTCCCGCCGACGGCCGCCAGGTCCAGCACGATCAACGTCCGCGCGCCCGCCCCGACCGCCGCCGCCGCCACGTCGTTGGCCGTATCGCCCCAGGTAGACCCGCGGCCGAGCAACTTCCCATTCATCAGGTCGATCGAGACGGCGAACCCCGCGGCGTGATCGCGGAACGCGGCCGCCACGCCGGGGCCGTCGGCCGTCTCCGTCCCGACGACCGGCCGCACGGTCGCGGGGACGAGCCGCGCGTCGGCCGCGTGCCGCACGCCGAAGTCGAGCCAGACGGGGGCGGGGAACAGGTTCACAAACTCGCGGACGGCCGGCGATGGCCGGTCGCCGCCGCGGATCGCGTCGAGGTCGGCGACGTAGACTTCCCGCGCGGCGGTGACGCCGAGCAGGTCGTTCGCGACCGTGAACGGGTGGGTGGACGCCGTGACGGAGCTGACGACGGGCCGGTACTCGTCGCGCCGCCCGCCGACGCCGCGGACGACGTGGCCGCCGAGGATGTCGAGGACGGGGATGATGCGCACGAAAGGTTTTCTCGTTTCAACGGCGAGCCGAGCGGCGTAAGCCGCCGGGTAAGGGCGCGTTACCCGGCGGCTTACGCCGCTCGGCTCGCCGGGGTTGTCGCGGGATTATTTCCCGCCCACGAACCCCGCGCGGTCCTTCGTCAGCTTCCGCGTGTCGGCCTCGCTCAGCACGAACACGTCGGTGCGGCCCTTCTCGTCCACGCGGGCGTACACCCGCTTGCCGCCGCTGCCGCCCTCCTCGCGGCCGAGGTAGAGCGTCTTCGTCAGCCCGCCCTGCTGCGTAATCGTGACGATCCGCTGCGGCGGCTGGAGGCCGTACAGCTTCGGGTCCGCGTCCTTGTCGGCCGCGTACCGGAGGGCCTTCAGCCCGGCGAGCGCGTCCAGGAACTCGCTCACCTGGGCCGGGTCGATCCGGTCCGTCGGCTTCGCCGCGTCCGTCCAGTTCCCGCCGACCTTCGTGAACCGGAAGTCGGCGTTCCCGGCCTGCACGGAAATCGCCTCGACCTGGGCCGCGTCCACGCCGGACCACGCGGCCCGCTTGCGGTACTCGCCGGTCACCTTCGCCGTCAGCGACGGGTCGAGCAGCGCCACCAGGTCGCCCTTCTCCAGCTTCGCGTACACCCGGCCGCCCTTCTCCGCGCCGACGAGCAGGCTCAACACTTCGTTCGCCCCGTTCTTCAGCACCCACTTCACGGCCGGCTTGTCCAACCCGAACGGCTTCAGGTCCGTCGGCTTCTCCGCGACCAACTCGTCCGCCTGGAGCTTCGCCAGGGCGTTGATGAACTCGTCGATGTCCGCCTGCTCCGCCTCGGCCTCGACGGGCACGACCGTCTTCCACGTCCCGTTCACCTCGGCGAACGTGACCGCCCGGTCCCCGCGGGTCATCTCGATGCGGTCGGCCTTCGCGAACTTCGCCAGCGCTCGGTCGCGGAACTTCAGCGGCGCGGCGAGCAGCCGTGTCGCCAGCGGGCCGGGCAGCACGCCGACGGTCGGGTTGCCGTCCACCATCGCGTACCGCTGGCCGTCCGGGTAGTTTTCGTCTACGAGATTACCGAGCTTCAGCACCTTGTCCGTCGGCTTGTCGAGGCCGACCTTCAGCGTGACGGTCGCGGTCGGCTTGTCGAGGCCGAACGGCTTCAGGTCCTTCGGTGCGTAGGCCGCGACCTTCGCGGCCCGCAGCTTCGAGAGCTGTTCCGTCAGCTCGTCCAGGATCGGTTGGTCGGCCTTCAACTTCGTCGGCTTCACCATGTCCCAGCCGACGGTCGCGCCCTGCACGATCTCCAACTCCTCGGCCCCCTTCTTGCGAACGAGGGAATTCAACGCGGGGGCGTCGAATGTCAGCAGCGTGCGGTCGGCGAAATCGAGCTTGCCGCGGGCGAGGGCCTCGACGCCGACGCTCGCCAGCACCGCCGCGGCCGGGCCGTCGTCGATCCGAGCGTACCGTTGCACGCCCCGCGCCTTGCTGAGGATTTCTTTGCCGAGCTTGACGGCGTGCGTCTCCGTCTTGCCGTCGGCGGTGAACGTGCCGGTGATCGTGTACGCCGGCTTGTCGAGGCCGAGGTCGGCCCACTTCACGGCCGGGCCGTACCCGGCGAGTTCCTGCACCGGCGGCCGCGCCAGGAAGCTGAGCAGCAGATCGACCGTCGGCTTGTCCGGCACGAACGCCGCGCCCTCGGCCTTCCACGCCCCCTTGTCGTCCTTCACCAGCGTCACGTTCTCGTCCGCCTTCGGGCCGACGATCTGCACCTTCGTCAGGGCGTCCGGCTTCTGGTTGAGGATCGTCTTGTCGAGCAGCTCCAGCGCGGGCTTATCCACGTCCTTCAACAGCGTGTCGTTCAGCACGAAGACGGCCGCGTTCGGCCCGTCGGCGAGCTTCGCGTACCGCGTGTTCGGCTCCGCCGCGGGCTTGCCGACGAGCAGCGTGCGCGTCACCGGAACCTCGGCCTTCGCGTCGTCCGGCTTCGCCTCCTTGTACGTGACGACGAACTTCAGCGCCGGCTTGTCCAGCCCGTGCTTCGCGGGGTCGGCCGTCGCCGCGTCGTACTTCTCGGCCCGGACGTTGGAAAGCGCCGACGCCACGGCCTGCGTCTGGAGGAACGGGACCGGGGCCTCGAACGGGCCGGTCAGCTTCCACGCCGCGGCGTCGCTCGTCAGCCTGTACGTCTCCTTCCCCTCGTCCCGCGTCACCTCGACGGCCGTGACCTTGTCCGGCGGCACGCTCCAGAGTTGCAGCGGCAGGAACGCGAGCGCCCCGTCCTTGAGCGAGTCGATCGTCGCCTTCGGCACGGTGAACACGCTGTTCGTCCCGGCCCGGCGGGCGTAATACTCCGGCTTGAACTCGGGGGACGCCCCGATCTCCAGCTTCTCGACCTTCACGCCGAACGCGAGTTCGACGGTCATCGTCGGCTTCGTCAGGCCGTACTTCTTGTCCAGGTCTTCGGGCTTCGGCGCGTCGTCCACGTACTCGGTCACTTCGAGCCGCGACAGGTCGCCGGTGAGTTGGTTGGCCTTCGCCTCGTCGGCGTCAATGGCCAGCGGCTTCGTCAGCTTCCACTTCGCGTCCGGCTTCGCGAGGGCGAACGTGTCGGCCCCACGGGTGACGGTCACGCCGGTGAGCTTGAGTTCGGCCGTGTCGAAGAGGCGGCGGCCGCGGTACGCCAGGGCGGGCCGGTCGAGCAGCTTCTTCACGTCGTCCGCGACGACGTTCACCCGCGGCCACCCGGCCACCTGCACGTTCAGCTTCTTCTTGTCCGCGTCGTGCTTGCCGAGGACGTACTTCACGGAGCGCGGGGCGGGCGGGGTCTGCCCGTCCGGAACCTTTTCTTGAATCGTCAGCGTGATGGAACTCGTGCCGTCGAGGCCGAGGCCCGTCAGCACCGTCGGGGCCGGGTTGTCGAGGACGTTCTGCTCCCCCTTCGGCTGCGCCACGATGAGCGGGTCGGCCGGCGTCGCCGGGTTCTTCGCCTCCAGCTTCGCGAGCTGGTCCACCAGTTCCGTCACCTTGCCCGACTCGGCCAGCACGTCGCCGACGTACCACCGGTCCTGCTTCTCGTCCTCCTTGTCGGCATTCTTGTTCCCCTTCTTCTTCGTCAGGGAAATCGGCGGTTGGCCCTTGAGCGCGACCTCGACCTTCGTGACCTCGTCCGTCTCGAACCGAGCGAGCGTCGCGTCCCGCAGGTCGTCGAGCTTCGGGAACAGGTCGGCGAACTTGTCGGCCTTCACCTCGAACAGCAGGTCGAGGCCGTCGATGCTGGCGTAGTGGTACGTCTCGGTCGTCTTCGGCGGCGGGGGCGGCGGCGCGCCGAACGGCATCGGTGGGGGCGGCGGCGGGCCGTCCTTCACGACCGTCCGCGACACCTTGCCGACCTTCAGCGTCGTCGGCCCGGCCGCGCGGGTGACGGTCAGCACGTACTGCGGCTTGTCGAGGCCCGTTTCCGTCGAGGGCTTCGCGGGCAGGAACTGCTCGACCCACAACTCGGGGACGGCGGTGAGCAGGCCGCGGAGCTTCGCCGGGTCCGGCCGGTCGCGGAGCGGCGTGAGGCTTTTGCCCGCGGCGTCGATCTCCCACGCCGTCGCCAGCTTGTTCGCGGCCAGAGCGGGTTCGCTCGTCGCGTCCCGGTCCGCCTTCGGCGTCGGGTTCGGGGCCACCCGCTTCAGTGACAGCCCGCTGTCAGTGGTTTCGATCTTGATGGAAGTAATGTCGTTGCCGACGACGGCGGCCCGGCCGCCGGGCGGGGTCGGCTGCGCCGGGTCGAACGACTCGCCGCCGGTCAGCTTGACCCGCTCGAACTCCGGGAAGAGTTGCTTCCGCCGGTACTCCTCCGGCTTGCGGGCGGCGACCTGCATCAGGTCCGAGTCGAACCGTAACAGGTCGGCGTGGTCGTCCACCTTCACGAACGTCGGCCGGGCGTACTCCGGCTCGTCCGGCTTCGCCGCCGGGCGTCCCAGGGTCAGCGTGGTGGTGCGGTTGCCGGTCGTCAGCTTCGCGACGATCTGCTTCTGCGTCGCGTCCAGGCCGTAAGCCTTCAGGTCGCCGTCGGGCGCGATCGGCTGGAACCGCGACTTGAGGTTCGCCAGCACGCTCACGAGCGCCTTCGCGTCGTCCTGGCGGACGGGCCAGTTGCCCGGTTGCGTCCACGCGCCGTTCGCCCCGCGGACGAGCGACAGCGTGTCCTTGTCCGCGGCGAGCGTGAGGGCCGTCACGTCGTCGGCCTTGAGCAGCGCGAGCGCGTCGGCGGCCGGGGACGCGGCGGCGGGCGGCGGCGGGCCGATGCCGAGCGTCGGGGCGACGGCGTCGCCCTTCCACGCCCAGAACGCGGACCCGGCGACGAGGGCGAGCAGCAGAATCGTGGTGAGCCAACGCATGGTGAAGTCTCGAATAATCTCGTTCACTCGTGGGGCCGGGCGTCGCAACGCCCTCCCGTTCCCGACAACGGCGAGCGTCACGGCGTAAGCGTGACGTGTCTAGAAATCGCAACGACCGGTTTTGTGGAACCCTGAGCGGAAGCGACGGGGTGGAGGCGATTCACCCCGTCGCTTCCGCTCAGGGTTCCACAAGCAACGGCATTCTCTCGCCGCGGGGCACGAGACACGTCACGCTTACGCCGTGACGCTCGCCGTTGATACGGACGGGCGACGTTGTGGCCGCTACCGCACCTTCCGCAGCATCAGCATCAGGACGCCGAGGTACGCGCACGCCAGCGGCAAGCCGACGGCCGTGCCGAGCCGCCAGTAGAGCGATTGCTTCTCGCTCATCTCCACCCGCGGGAACTGCCACTTCTCCTCGGCCGGGCGGTCCTTGGGCAGCCGGTCGTCCCGCTTCAGTTGCCAGTTCAGCGTGTGGACGAGCAGCTTCTCGTGGGCCGGGTCGAGCGACTTGCCGGCGATCAGCCCGCCGTGGCCGTACACCGCCACCCGCACCGTCGGCGGCGACGGCCGGTCCTCCGGCTTCAGCAGGTTCGCGTAGTTCTCCGGCTCCACCACCAGCGGCGTCAGCCCGGTCCAACTGCCGATCGCGCCGCCGACGATGCTGCGGGCCTGCTCCGCGACCAGCTTCGGCTGGAACCACTCGGCCGGGACCGTCCGCTCGATGGCCGCGCCGACCGGGAACGGCCCTTTCCGCTCCTCGTCCCGCGTGCCGCGCTTCGGGTCGTCCGGCTTCGCCGGCGTGAACTCCGGCGTGTACTCGCCCTCCGGGACCGGCTTGTCCTCGCCCCATGACTCCTTGCCGCTCTCCGCGACCGTCGCCACGAACTTCTGCCTCGCCGCGACCTGCGCGTTCAGGTAGACCGGCCGGAACCAGTTCCGCCGCAGCTGCGCCTGCGCCTCAGACGTGCGGCCGGACACCTTCATCGCCTCGGCGATCGGGTTCGCGGCCTTCCCCTTGCCGGGGAGGTCGAACGTCAGCGGCGGGACGGTGACGGTCCCGCCGGCGCGGAGCGTCTCGCCGCTCTGCTCGACCATCGCCCGCGTCTCGGCGTCGTACATGACGGTCAGGGTGCTGAACTCGAACCCGAGCCGCTTGAACACGCCCTCCAGCGCGTCGTCCGGGAAGCCGGGGATCGGCCGCACGTTCGACGGGTCCACCGCCCCGAAAAGCCCCAGCACCGGCTTCCCGGCCTTCAGGAAGTCCTTCACGACCTCCGCCTGGTCCTCGGTCAGCGAGTAGATGGCGGGCGGCAGGAAGTCGCCGGTCACGAGGTTCGGCGTCGTCTGCCGCGGCACGATCAGCACGTCGCAGTCGGCGACGGCGCGGGCGAGCTTTAGTTTCACGTCCGTCGTCCGCCGGGCCTCGACGGCCCGCTCGTTCTTCATCGCCTCCAGGTACTTCGGCGTGACCTTGTCGAGTTCCTCCTTGTTCGACTTGATCCGGTCCTGAATGGCCTTGATGTTGTTCGCCAGGAACTCGGACGCGGCCTTCCGATCCTCCTCCGTCTCGAACGGCTGGTTGAACTTCAGGAACTCCAGCTTTTTCGCGATCTGGTTCAGCGGCTCCTTGTCCACCGTCTCCTTCGACTTCTGGAACAGCACGAGTTGCAACTCTAGCCGCGGCTGCCGGGCGCTGAACGTGGCGTAGGCGTTCTCGATGGCCGTCAGTTCGTTCTCGGCGAACGTGTCCCCGGCGGCCGTCCCGGCCCCTCGGCCGAGGCCGCGGCGGGTGAACACGTCCACGATCTCGAACCCGTTGCGTTCGAGCATCCGCCGCAGGCCGCCGCTGGTGTACCGGTCGGCCTCCTCGTCGCCGGCCGACTGCGACGCGAAGAACGGGTGGATGACGAGCAGCCCGACCTTCGGCTTCTTCTCGCCGAGCTTGAACACGCGGTCCGCGAACGGCCGGATGCCCTGCGGGATGAGCACGAGGTTCTTGTTCTTCGCCTGCGTCGTCCCGTCGGCCCGCGTGACCAGTTCCTGCGACGCGGTCTTGTCGAGCAGGTAGAACTCGGCGAAGCTGAGCCGCTGCACCTTGCCGTCGGCGTGGAAGAAGATGCTGTTCTCCGGGGCCGATTCGAGCGCCGCCCGCAGCGTCGGCGATTCCTTCGTCGCGGCGTCGAGTTGGTCGAGGTAGCCTTCGTCCGTCGTGTCGAGGACGGTGACGCGGAATTGCGGGCCGATCTCGCGGAACAGGTCCACCAGGTCGCGGACCTTCTCCGTCACCTTGCGGTCGGCGGCCGACACGAGGCTGTCGTCGGTCGAGCTGGTGGCGGCGTTCGCGGCGTCCGGCTTCCGCATCTTCAGCACGATCACGTCCGTCGGCCGGGTGATCTTCCGCAGCTCGTCCTGCACGTCCGGCGGCAGCGTGAACTGCTTGTCCCGCGTCAGGTCGAACCGCTTGTAGTGCGAGAACGACCAGTAGTTAACGATGACCACGAGCGCGACGGCGAGGGCGGTCTGGAGGTAGCCGTTCGCGCCGACGGCGGTGCGGCGGCCGGTGACGAGCGTGATCGCGCCGAGCAGCTCGACGACGAGCCACAGCGCGACGGCGATCCCGCCGACGCCGACGACCCAGCTCGCGACCTTCGCGGCGTCGCCGAACTTCCCCTCGAACGCGGATTGGTAGTTCGCCCACAGCGCCTTCGCGCCGTCTGTCGTGAGATCGACCGCCGGCAGGTCGGTGGCGAGCAGCACGCCGCCGACGGCGGCCGCGAGCAGCCCCGTGAGGCCGAGGCCGCGGACGGTGAACCGGAACACGTTGCCGAACGTCGTGCGCTGGCGTGCGTCAACCATGAATCGACCTCTTCAATTTCGCATTTTTCATTTCACATTTTTCATTGGTTCAAAAAGTCTAACACTTTGAACCAATGAAAAATGAGCAATTCAAAATGCAAAATGGTTTATCGCAACCGGCGGGCTTCCAGACTCCGCACCGTCAGGAACAGGCACAGCAGCGTGACCGTCGCGTACAGTACGATATGCCGGGTGTCCAGAATCCCCCGCGTGAAGTCCCGGCGGAAGTGCTCCGGCACGCTGATGAAGTACACCAGCTTCGTCGCCAACGACCCGGCGTCGTACTCCGGCCGCCAGAACGCCGCCACCACGAACACCAGGCTCAAGAGCATCGCGATCATCGCCGCCACGAGCTGACTCTTCACCAGGCTCGACACGAACAGCCCGATGGCCAGGAACATCGCCCCGGCGAGGAACGCCCCGAGGTACGACGTGACGACCGGCCACGGGTCGATCCGCGGCCGCATCGTGTTCATGTCCAGGTCCAGCAGCACCGGCAGGTACGCGACCGTCGGCAGCCAGAGCACCACGTAGAACATCAGGCACGCCACGTACTTGCCGGCCACGACCTGCCAGTCGCGGATCGGGGCCGTCATCAGGCTCTCGAGCGTCCCCGTGCCGCGCTCCTCGGCGAGCAGCCGCATCGTCAACAGCGGCGGGATGAACAGGAACACGAGCCAGAACTTCTCGTCCCCGAGCAGCGTCTGCATCGGGAACTCGGCCCCCCGCGGCCCCGGCTCGGTGAGCAGCCCGAGCGTCAGCCCGAACAGCCGCCCGGTCACGAGCAGGAACACGGCGAGCGTGACGAACCCGATCGGCGAGAAGAAGTACGCCGTGAACTCTCTCTTGATCAGACTCAGGGTGGGTCGCATGGCGTTCTTGAAACTCGGAACTCGGAACTCGGAACTCGGAATGACGATCACGAAGGTGGTCCACGGTTTTCGTTCCGCGTTCCGCACTCCGAGTTCCGAGTTCCTCAAATCCCCTCTTGGCCGGTCAGCCGGACGAAGATGTCTTCCAGGCTCTGGTTCCCGTGCTTCTGCCGGACCGCCGCGAGCGACCCGTCGGCCACGACCTGGCCCTGGTAGATGATGATGACCGAGTCGCACGCCGCTTCCACTTCCGACAGGATGTGCGTGGACAACAGCATCGTGTGCTGCTGGCCCAGCTCGCGGATCAGCTTGCGGGTTTCGCGGATCTGCGTCGGGTCGAGGCCGGCCGTCGGCTCGTCGAGGATCAGCACCGGCGGGTCCGCGAGCAGCGCGTCGGCGAGGCCGACCCGCTGGCGGTAGCCCTTCGACAGCGTGCCGACCAGCTGCGACTTCACGTCCTTCAGCCAGCAGCGTTCCAAGACGTAGTCAATCCGCTTGCGGCGGGCGGACCAGCCGAGGCCCTTCAGCCCGGCCCGGAACTTCAGGTACTCGGCCACCCGCATGTCGGCGTACAGCGGGCAGCTCTCCGGCATGTACCCGATCCGCCGGCGGGCCTCGATCGGGTCCCAGAACACGTCCCGGCCGTCGATGCTGGCCTTCCCGGACGTGGCCGTCAGGAACCCGGCGAGGATGCGCATGGTCGTGGACTTGCCGGCCCCGTTCGGACCGAGGAACCCGACGACGCGGCCCTTCGGCACCTCGAACGAGATGCCGCGGACCGCGGGGTATTCGCCGTAGTACTTGTACAGGTCTTGGACGAGGATCATGGGGGGCACGGTCCCGGCAACGGTGTGACTCAGTGGCGGCGGCGACCCGGCAGGTTGAACGCACGTTATGGATTAGACGAACCGTCCGGGCAAGGCAAGGGGCGAAACGTGGGCGGGTTACGGAGGTGGTAGGAAGACGATGGAAATGACGGGGGGCCGGGGCACGGGATGATTCCCGCGCCCAGGCCCCCGGTGTCAATATGCCGACGGCGTTACTTCCCGAACAGCCGGCCGGGGCTGCGGGCCAGGTCCGGCGTGTCATCGACGGCCGGTTTCGCCGGCGCGGCGTCGCCGTCCGCCTCCTGCGGGTGCTTCTTGCCGCCGAAGATGCGGCCGGGGGCGCGGTTCAACGACGGCTCCTCGAACGGCTGCGCCCGGATCGTGTCCGCGTCCGTCGGCAGGTCGAAGCTCGCCTGCTGCACGTCGCCGGCGCGGGTCGTCGAGCGGGTCACTTCCACGTTCGCCACTTCCAGGTTCGAGTCCGACTGCGCCAGCCGGGCGAGCTGCGTGATCGGGATGCCCCGCGGGGTGGCGTCCACCGCGACGGTCGCGGCCAGCACCTTCGCGGCGTCGGCCTTGCGAATCACCTCCACCACCTCGGCGTACCCGCCGCCGAACTCGCCGACGGCCGTGAGGACGCCGCGGAGCGTCGCGGGCACTTGCGCCGTCACTTCCTTCGCCCCGTCCTGACCCGTCGCCAGGTACGTCACCGTCGCCTTCTCGTCCCCGGCCTTCGCCGAGATGACGAAGTCGTTGCCGACCGGGATCGTGAACGGCGGGACGAGCGTGCCGCCGGTCCCGAACAGCACGACCTCCGCCCGCTGGCTGCTCGTCAGGTGGACGACGGCCTGCGAGGTCGGCGCGACCTCGTGTAGCCAGAACGCCTTCTTGACGTGCGTGCCGTGCAGTTCCGGGTGGCGGTCGTTCGCGCTCCGCAGGGCGACGAACGCCCCGTACCGCAGCCCCGTGTCCGGGTGCTTCATCAGCTCGACGAGCCGGTCGGTGCTGACGCCGTCGTCGATGCTCGCCAGGGCCGTCAGGCAGTGCGACCGCAGGGCCGGGTGCTCCTCGGCCAGCTTCGCGAGGTCGGCCGCGCCGCTCGTGCTGCCGAGGTACGCCAGCGCCTCCGCCGCGGCGAACCGCACCCACGGGGACTGGCTCTGCAGCCCCGTTTGCAGCGCCCGCGTGCTCTCCGCGCCGAACGCCTCCAGCTTCGCCGCCGCGCCGATCGCCGTCTCCGGGTCGAGCAGTTCCTGTTCGAGCTTCTTGCGGAGCAGGCTGTCCGGGCCGCTCGGGACCATCGGGACTTGCCGGGCGACGATGAGGAAGCGTTCGTGGTTGAGCCGGTACGCGGGCGGCACTTTCACGAGGACCACGTCGCCCTTCACGGCATTCGCGACCTTGTTCCGGGCGTCGCCGGCGAGCAGGAACGTGGCGTTCAGCCGGGCCGCGACCTCCATCGCCGTCCGCGGGTTCGCGTCCTTCTCGTTCAGCATGAAGAAGTACGGCCGGTCTTCGAGAACGCGGCCGCCGCCCCACACCCGGCCGGCCGTGGCCGTCGGCGCGTCGCTGGCGACCGTGGCCTTCAGCTTCGCCGTGTTCTCCATGACGCCGGCGACGAGCGGCCCCTCGGCCCGCACGAGCGTCTTGCCGACGAGCAGCGTGTCGCCGCTGACGGCCGGGTTCGCGCCGACATCGAGGCCCGCTTCGATCATCCGCTGGCGGACCGTGCCGGACAGCTCCGACGTGGCGAGGTCGGCCTCGAAAAGGATGCCGCCCTTCAGGCTCGTCGTCCGGCTGCCGCGCGGCAGGACGATGTCGATGTCGATGCTGTCGCCCTTCTTCGCCCCCGGCGGGATGACCGCGGAAACGAGGACGAGCGAGCAGGTGTTGTTCGGGTCGTCGAGGAACTGCTTCGGCGTGAGCTTCTTCTTGCGGAGGTCGCGCTCGAGCATCGGCCGCCACTCGCCGGCGGCGACGCACCCGGTCCCCGGTAGCCCGTACACGAGGCCGACGGCCGACACCTGGATCGGCTCGGTGTTGCTCACGACCGTCTTCTGGCCGACGGTGGCGGCGATGTTCTTCTCGGCCGCGTCGTCCGCGGCCTGCGGGCGGGCGGTTTGGCCCTTGTCCTTCTCGAAGGAGGTGCAGCCGGCGACGCCGTGAATGGCGGCGAGTACGCCCACGGTCAGGAGTGCGGCCCGCGTCATCGTGTTCCCCCCGTTCCCCGGTCGGCCGGAACTCCCCAGTCCGCGGCCGACCCGTCGGGCGGCGTGCAAGTGCGCACGCACATTCCCGGACGGGGGCGGACGATAGCGTGAGGGAAACTTGAGTCAAGTGAAAAATGCCGGCCGGCGAGTGGCCCGGCGAGCCGAGCGGCGTAAGCCGCCGGGTTAATGTCGCGGGCGACTCACCCGGCGGCTTACGCCGCTCGGCTCGCCAACGGCCGCCGGGTATTATGTCCGCATGTTGAAGTTTGAAGCGATCCTCCTCGACCCGTCCCCCGGCGAGATCGCCGAGCGGCTGGCGGACGCCACGGCCGCCGCGAACAAGCGGTGCCGCACCCGGCTGCTCGCGGACGACCCGGCGAAGTGGCGGAAGTTCGCCCGGCAGGTGCAGGCGTCGCCCGAAGGCTTCGAGCTGTGGCGCGGCGGCAAGGGCGGCGTGCCGGGGACGCAACTCGTCGGCGGGTGGTGGACGGACCACGTCGGCCGCAAGCACGTCGTCCTCCGCGGCCGCCGGATCGAGCACGACGCGGCGAAGGTGCTCTTGCACAAGGACGAACTGGCCCGCCGCCCGCCGCTGTGGCACTGCTACCCGGAGCACCTGTACCAGCGGCTGTTGCCGGACGGCGACGGCGTGCCGGTGACGGAGTGGATCGCGGCGTGCGGGTGCGGCGCGGTCGGCACGCCGGAAGCACTCGGGTGGATGGGCGAGACGTGCGGCCCGTGCCACGACCGCCGCGAGGAGGCCGGGCCGGCGGCGCTGAAGGGCAACCGCGTCGGGTGGCTGCACGGCGTCCGGAACCCGTTCAGTTGCGTGGCGTTCAGCCGGGACGGGACGAAGGTGGCGGCGGTGGAAGAGGACGGGCCGCTGTGCGCGTGGGACCTCGAAACGGGCGGGACGCGGCCGGGCCGGACCTCGCCGTTCGAGATTCGAGAGGGCCGGGCGTTCTTCCTGGGCGACCGCGACGACCGGGTGCTCGTCACGGAACAAATCACGGGATGGACCTGTGTGTTCAAGGCGCTCAAGGGGAGCGACGACGGCCGGTGGGAACCGGGCGGCTTGACGGAGGACTTCCGCACCTTCCCGACCGACGAGCCGGACCGGGTGGCCGTTCTGTTCGGGAACACCCTGCGCGTGGCGGCGTACCCGTCCGGCAAGACGCTGCACGCCCGCGAGTTTCCCGGTGCCGTCTGGGTGTCATCGCCGACGCGGCCCGACCCCCGGCACGTCGTCGCCGTCGGCACGGAACAGGTAACTGTTCTCGAATCCGCCACTTTGGGTGAAACCGCAACGGTCCCTTTGCGACTGATGTTGCCCTCAGGGGCACATGTTTACCACAACATCCAGGCCGTGTACCACGAGGCGATGAACGTCGTGTTCATCGGCCGTCACTCGGACCTCGAAATCTTCGATGCGCGGACGGCAAACTACCGCCCTTCCATCTCGCTCTATCGCGTGCCGATCGCGAGCTATCAGAACGGCCCGGCGTTCGTCCGCGCGATGGCGCTGTCGCCGGACGGCCGGTTCCTGTACCTCGCCGTCGCCGGGCGGCTGGTCGTGTTCTCCGCCGGGTTGATGCAACCGAAGGCCGCGTTCGCGTGGCACGTCGGCGACATCGAGGCGCTGGCCGTGTCGCCGGACGGGAAGACGGTCGCGACCATCGGCAACGACGGTGTCGTGAAGCTCTGGCCGATGGACCGGCTGCTCGACGTGTGACCCGCTTGGTGGGAACGTGTACGAATTATCATTATAGGTGTCGCGTCAACCCAGGTGGCGATTCCGCCACGGGGGCCACCCCGTGGCGGTGGCGGCGGTGGCGGTGTCGCCTGTCAAGTTGGCAGGGTCCGGGGGGCAGCGGGGGTACGTGGCCTTGACGCCCGCCCGCGAATTTCGCGACCATGCCGGGCGATGCTGCTCGAGACGCACACCGCCTGGGTCGAGGCCGACGGCCGAATCGCGACGCTGTGGCTGAACGGGGCCACCGTCGCGGACGTCGGCCGGGCCGTCGCGGCCGTGCGGGACGACCCGTTCCTCGAAATCCTCGTCGTCCGCAGTGCGAGGCCGACCGGCTTCGCCGTCGCCACGCCGTTCCTCGACGACCGGTACGAATTCGCACACGCGGGCCGCCGCGTCCTCCGCGAACTGGAAGAGTTGCCGATCCCGACGCTCGCGTTCATCGAGGGGCCGTGCGCCGGGCCGGGCCTGGAGCTGGCGCTGGCGTGCGACTACCGGCTAGCCGTCGCCACGCCGGACGCGTGGCTCGCGCTCGGCGACTCCCCGTGCTGGGGCGGCACGGCCCGGCTGCGCGAACTCGTCGGGGCGCGCACCGTCGGCACGGTGACGGCGCGGGAGGCGAAGGCCATTGGCCTGGTCGATCACGCCTTCTGTCAGCGGCGGGCGAAGATCGAACTGCGGACGTGGCTCGACCGGCTGGAGGACCGCCCGCGGAAGCGGCGACGCCCGTGGCTCGGCTGGCGGCGACGCCTACGGCTCGACGCGGCGGAGTTGGAAGCGTTCGTGACGGCCCCATCGGTGAGCGTGGCCGGAGCCGCTTCCCCTTGCTTGCGCCGCGGGCTGGTCGTCGAACTCCGCGGGTGTCCGCAGGCCGTGCCGTTCGCCGTCGAGTATGTCCTCCGCGGCGGCACGGTCGTCACGGACGACCCGGAAGCCATCGGCGAACGGCTGACGGGACCACTGCTCCGCGGCCGGGCGACGCCGCTGGAGCGCGAGCAGGCCCGCACCCGCGTCAAAACCGAGGGCCGCGGGAACCTGATTTTCGAGGCCGAATCCGCCGACCCGTTTGCCGTCGTGCGGGCCACGCTGCGGCCGCACGCCCGGCCGGTCCGCGTCGGGTTCCCGCTGTTCGCGGACTCGCCCGCCGTCGAACTCACGCCGGGATCGGCTACCGCGGCCATCGCCGAGTTGTTCGCGAGCGCCGGGTTCGCGCCGGCGGTCGTGCCGGACTCACCGCGGCTGCCGGCGCGGGCGCGGTTCGCGGCCGTGGCGGACGAGGCCGTGCGGCTCGTTGCGGACGGCTTTCCCATCGAGTTAATCGACGACGTGGGCCGCGCGGTGACCGGCCGCCCGCCGCTGCGGGCGCTCGACGAGTTGGGAACTGACACCGTGGTGTCACTCGTGCCGCGGGTGCGGCCGTTCGCCGCCGCCGGGCTGCGGCGGGCGTTCTACCACGCCGACCGGCCGGCCGAAGCGAACGCGCTGGCGCAGGCGATGCTCGGGGGCGACGTGTCGGTCGAAGAAGACGAGCGGGAGGACGCGGAACTGGCCGGCGAGATCGAACGGCGACTACGGGACGCGGAGGGGAACGCGGATCGCGTCGAAGAGAGTCTTCCGCTGCGGCGTGCGGCATAACGTGCGCGAAAGCCCCGGCACGGTCGTGCCGGGGCTTTCGCGCCCAATCACTTCGCGGTCAGCTTCTGAATCAAGAAGTCGTTGATGCCCGTGTACTTCGCCGACTTCTTCTCCGGCCACGACACCTCGGCCTCGACGCCGGCCTTCTGCATCACCTCGGCCAGCTTCACGCCGTAGATCGCCGCGTGCGTCGGGTCCTTCGGCCTCTGCCCGACCTCGACCGGCACGTCCTGCGACGCGTAGCTCAGGAACACCGGCGCGTCGTCCTTCGTCACCAGCTCGATCGGCGAATACTCCTTGATCCACGGCATGATCGTGTCGCGGTTCTTCAGCGCCTCCTCGAACTCGCCCGGCCGCGGCCGGCCCTCGGCCCGGTAGCCGAAGGCGTGCCCGCCGTAATTGGCGTTCGGCATCCATTCGCGGAGTTGCTTCGGGTCGAGTGACGTTTGCGCGCCGTTCACGGCCGCGCACGTCAGCCGGGTCGATTCGCGGGCGACCGGGTCGTCGCTCTTGGGGTCCGCGAGGTCGTCGTGCAGCGCCAGCCACAACGACGTACACGCCCCGGCCGACCCGCCGGTCGCGCCCACGCGGGTCTTGTCGAGGTTCCACTCCTTCGCCTTCGACCGCATCACCTGGATGGCGCGGGCGGCGTCGTGAAGCGGGGCCTTCACCGGCGGCTCGACCTTCTGCTCCATCGCGTGCTGGATGAACCGGTAGTTCACGGACGCGACCGAAATCCCGGCGTCCAAGAACGGCTTGATGGCGGTCGTGCCGTAGGAGTTCTTGTCGCCGTTGACCCACCCGCCGCCGTGGATCATGACGACCAGCGGCGTCGGCTTGTCGGACTTCGCCTGCCAAAAGTCGAACTTCTGCCGCGGGTGGTCGCCGTAGGACACGTCGGCGGCCGTCGGCGTCGGGCGGACCGGCGGGGCCTTCTTCTCCGGCTGCTTCGCTTTCGTCTCCGGCTTCTTCTCGGTTCGCGCCTTCGGCTTCTCGGCCTGGGCGAGGATCGTGCCGACGCCGACCGTCAGGGCGGCGAGGGACAGGAACGTGCGGACCATCGGGGAGTCTCCATTGGGGAAAGGGACACGCGGCGGGAAGTTGAGGATACCCGATTGCGTGCAGAAGTCACCAGAATATAGCCGCCGGCTTGCCGGCGGGGTTTTGCAATCCCCAGAACCCCGCCGGCAAGCCGGCGGCTATATTAATCCACCACCCATCTCCCCAACCGAGGGCCTCTCCCATGTCCGCGACCGCCACCGCCCCGCGCCCGAAACTCACCGCCCCGAAAGTCGCCAATCAAAAGATGCTCGTCGGCGGCAAGTGGGTCGAGGCCGCGTCCGGCAAGTCGTTCCCGACCGTCAACCCGTCCACCGGCGAGACGATCTGTCAGGTGGCCGAGGGGGACAAGGCGGACATCGACCTCGCGGTGAAGGCCGCCCGCAAGGCGATGGACGGGCCGTGGGGCCGGATGAACGCGTCCGAGCGCGGCCGGCTGATGAACAAGCTCGCCGACGCCGTCGAGAAGAACGTCAACGAGCTGGCCGCCCTCGAAACGCTCGACAACGGCAAGCCGATCGCCGACTCGCTCGCCGCCGACCTGCCGCTGACGATCCAGTGCTATCGGTACTACGCGGGGTGGGCGGACAAGGTCACCGGTAAGACGATCCCGGTGGACGGCAACTACTTCTGCTACACCCGGCACGAACCCGTCGGCGTCGTCGGGCAGATCATCCCGTGGAACTTCCCGCTCCTGATGCAAGCCTGGAAGTGGGGGCCGGCGCTGGCGTGCGGCAACGCCCTCGTGCTGAAGCCGGCCGAGCAAACGCCGCTGACCGCCCTGCGAATCGCGCAGCTCGCGCAGGAGGTCGGGTTCCCGGACGGCGTCGTCAACGTCGTCCCCGGCTACGGCCCGACGGCCGGGGCGGCGCTCTCCTCGCACATGGACGTGGACAAGATCGCGTTCACCGGCGAAACGTCCACCGGCAAGATCGTGATGACCGCCGCGGCGAACAGCAACCTGAAGCGGGTCAGCCTGGAACTCGGCGGGAAGTCGCCGAACGTGGTGTTCGCGGACGCCGACCTGGACGCGGCCATCGAAGGGGCGTACTTCGGCCTGTTCTTCAACCAGGGGCAGTGTTGCGTGGCCGGCAGCCGCCTCTTCGTGGAGGAGAAGGTGTACGACGAGTTCGTCCACAAGATCAGCGCGAAGACGAAGGCCCGCCGGGTCGGCGACCCGTTCGACCCGGCGACGGAGCAAGGCCCGCAGGTGAGCCAGGAGCAGATGGACCGCATCCTCGGGTACATCGAGCACGGCAAGAAGGACGGGGCGAAGCTCCTCACCGGCGGCGGGCGGGCCGGCGGCAACGGCTACTTTGTAGAGCCGACGGTGTTCGCGGACGTGCAGGACGGGATGAAGATCGCGCAGGAGGAGATCTTCGGCCCGGTCATGAGCATCCTGAAGTTCAAGGACATCGACGAGGTGATCGACCGCGGCAACCGGACGCTGTACGGCCTCGCCGCGGCGGTGTGGACGAAGGACGTGAAGAAGGCGCACGCCCTGGCGCACCGGCTGAAGGCGGGGACGGTGTGGGTGAACTGTTACGACGTGTTCGACGCGGCCGCGCCGTTCGGCGGGTTCAAGATGAGCGGCATCGGCCGCGAGCTCGGCGAGTACGCGCTGAACATGTACACGGAGGTGAAAACGGTGACGATGGCGATGTGAAACCAGCGGTTAGCGGGCGATCCGATGGGTCGCCCGCTAACCGGTCTTACACGCTCTCATACGTCCACGGCTTCCGCTGCTCGCGGGCCAGGTGCGTGTCCGCGTCCTTGTCGTTGACGAACGCCTCCGTCGCCGCGTCCCACGTCAGCTTGCGGCCGAGCCGCAGCGCGATGCCGCCGAGGTGGCACAGCGACGCCGACCGGTGGCCGACCTCCACGTCGCAGATCGGGGGCTTCCGCGTCTTCACCGCCTCGAAGAAGTTCGCCATGTGGTCGTTGCTCACCGGCAGCCGCACGTCGCCCGTCGCGAAGGCGTCCTTCAGGATCTCCGGCTTGCTCGCCTCGATCTTGCCGCGGGTCACGAACAGCCAGCCGTCCGGCCCCTCGAACTTGATGCCGATGCCCGTCTCGCCGGCCTTCGGCTCGCGGAGCTGCGCCCCGAAGATGCTGTGCGTCGTCGTCGTCTGGCAGCGGTGCTTCACGCCGTTCGCGTAGGTGTAATCGACCTCGTACTCCGGCGGCGTCGTGAACCCGCCCTCGACCGGCTTCACCAGGACGCGGCCCTCGATGGTTTGCGGGCCGCTGCGGTCCAGGCCCATCGCCCACAGCGCGATGTCGTTGTGGTGCGCGCCCCAGTCGGTGATCGTGCCGCCGCTGTACTCCCGCCAGAACCGGAACCAGAGGTGGCACCGCTCCGGCACGTACTCCGCCTCCGGGGCCTGCCCCTGCCACGTGTTCCAATCCAGCGTACTCGGCGGCGGCGACGCCTTGAACGGCCCCTTCGCGGGACCGGCCGGGAGGACCGTCGTGATCTGCGTGAGCTTGCCGAGGCGGTTGTTGCGGACGACCTCGCAGGCGAGCCGGAACTTCGCGTCGCTCCGCTGCTGGCTGCCGGTCTGGAGCACGCGGCCGGTCTGCTTCACGGCGGCGACGAGCCGCTTCCCCTCGTCGATGGTCAGCGTCAGCGGCTTCTCGCTGTACACGTCCTTGCCGGCCCGTAGCGCGGCGAGGTTGACGAGGGTGTGCCAGTGGTCCGGCGTGCCGTTGAGGACGATCGCCACGTCCTTGCGGTCGATGACCTTGCGGAAGTCGGCGTACACCTCGGCCGCCGGGTGCGCCTTCTTCGCTTCGGCGGAGTTCTTCGTGTCCACGTCGCAGACGGCGACGACCTCGCCGAACCGGGCGGCGTCCTTCAGGATGCCCCGCCCGCGGCCGCCGCAGCCGACGAGCGCGATCTTCGGTTTGGCTTCGTCGCGGGCGAGGAGAAGATTGGGTGCGAGGGCAGCGGCTGTGGCGAGGGCCGCGCGGCGGGTCGGGAGATGCGACATGATTCGTCTCGAGAGGGTGGAAGAGGCGGGCGTTAGTATAGCGTGCGCCCCGTTGGGTCGCACGCTAAACGGTCACGCCCTCTCCCGCACGTTGAATTCGAGCTTCCACCGCTGCTTCCCGTCGCGGCTGTGGCACCAGATTTCGAGCTGGCCCACCTCGGTCACCTTGCTGTGCAAATGCACCGGCACGACGGCCCGGCCCTTGCCGTCGAGCGTCACCCGCATCGGCGTCAGCTCCTCGATCTGCTCCTCCCACTCCTCGACGACCGCGCCGGCCTTGTCCTCGCGGCGGATAGTGGAACCCAGGAATCGGAACTCCGCCTCCTCGCCGACGACGAGGCCGAACTCCTGCTTCGGCAGGTCCGCCTCCGTCCCCTCCTCCATGCCGAACGGGGCGACGCACAGCGCCTTGATCGGCGGCGCGAGGCCGGGGACGGCGGGGGCGGCCGTCTCGACGCCGATGTAGTAGGCTCGGGCCGTGCCGCCGCGGATGCGGATGCCCTTGCCGCGGCGGACGAGGCCGTAGTACGCCGCGCCCTTCGCGACGGCTTGATCCAGGTCTGCGCCGGCGAGCGTGCGGACGGCGTCGGCCTTCGCCGCCTTCGCCCACGCGTTCAGGACGTGCATCAGCCGGTCCCGCAAGCCGTCGGACTTGAACACGCCGCCGTTGAACAGCACGGCCGACGGCAGCGCGGCCGCGTCGCCCTTTTTCTTCTTCGACGGCTTCTCGCGGCTCGCGAGTGCCTCGGACTGGCGGTTTAAGAAGTGCGCCAGGTGGCGGGTGATGCCCGCGTCGGCGACGTAGGGCAGCCCCAGTTCCTGAAGGCCGCCGGCCCGCGCCCGCGCCGGTTCCGTGTCCTTCGGGCACTCGGGGAGGAAGCCGTCGATCAGCACCCTCTCCACGTCGGCACGCGGCAGGTCGTACTTGATGGAACCGCCGATGACGGAGCGCCCCTTGCCGAGGACGGTGACCGGCGCGGATTGCTTCGTCGCGTCGGACAGGAGCAGCTCCTTCGCCGCCCGGCAGCCGTAGGTGAGCTGCAGCATCTGGTTCGCGTCGAGCTTCGTCCCCTGCTTCCCGAGGGCCGCGGCCGCCGTGTGTGCGAGCGCCAGGTCCATGTTGTCGCCGCCGAGCAGCAGGTGGTCGCCGACGGCCAGCCGCGTGAGCGACAGGTTGCCGCCCTCCTCGCCGACCTCGATGAGCGTGAAGTCGGTCGTGCCGCCGCCCACGTCCGCGACGAGGATCAGCTCGCCGACCTGCACGTCCTTCCGCCAGTTGTCGCCGAGCGAATCGAGCCACGAGTAGAACGCCGCCTGCGGCTCCTCGAGCAGCGTGAGGTGCTCGAACCCGGCCGCCTTCGCCGCCTCGACGGTCAGGTCGCGGGCCATCGCGTCGAACGACGCCGGTACGGTCAGCACGATCTCCTGCAGCTCCAGCCGGTGGTCCGGCGACTTCGCCATCGTTGCGTTCCACGCCTCGGCGATGTGCTTCAGGTAGCGCGTGCTGGCTTCGAGCGGCGACACCTTCTTTCCGCCCTCCGGGGCGCGGAACGGCAGGATCGGCGACTTCCGATCCACCCCGGCGTGGCCGAGCCACGACTTCGCGGACGCCACCAATCGGGTCGGGACTTGCGAGCCGAAGTTCCGGGCGAACTCGCCGACGGCGAAGTCGCGGTTGGCGTCCCACGGCAGTTTCATCGCGCCGGCCGGCTGCTCCCCGTCGCCGGGCAGGTACAGGAATGACGGCAGCAGGGATCGCTCCTCGACGACGCCGGGGTTCACGACCTGCGGGATGGCGAAGCCTTTGACCTTCGCGGCGTCGCCGGCCCCGGTGTCCACGTAGGCGAGGGCGGAGTTGGTCGTGCCGAGGTCGATGCCGACGACGAAGCGCGATGCGGCCATGAAGCGGGGTCCCCGAGGGTGCGACGGAATCGGGGTATTCTACGCGAGAAGACTGGAAATCGCAGGGGAAATGCATCCACCCGCCGCGTCGAGCTGCTGGAGGGTTCGTGCGTCCGGAAATCTTGAGCGGCCTCCGGCGGCCGGGCCATAGTAGTAGGCACACTCCGTGTGCCGTCTGCTGAGTGCCGCGGAAACCTACATAAGGTCGCTGCGACCGACAGCAGACGGCACACGGAGTGTGCCTACTACTATGCCGCTGCGAACTCGACGCTTGGACGAAGAAGAGAAGTGGCGTCACCGCCGGCGGGCGAGGAACTTCGACGGCAGCGACGGCAGGCTCTTCTTCAAGTACGGCGACGCCGGCTCCTGCTTCATCAGGCACTTCAACTCGAACGGCGTGAACAGCCCGTCCCCGTCGCGGTCCACCTCGGCGAACTCCTCCAGCGGCCGCTGGCCGACAGCCCGCCACTCGTACAGCCCGACCTGCCCGTCGCGGTCCTCGTCCAACTCGCGGAACCACGCCGGCACGCTCGCCGGCGGCTCCTTCTTCGGCGGCGGCACGGCTTCCGGCCGTTCCTCCGGAGGCGGGGCTGTTGGCAGGCCCGCGGACAGCACCGTCGGGTTGTCCCGGTAACCCGTCATCCGGGCGCGGAAGTATTCGCGGTACTCGTCGTACTCCAGCACGCCGTTGCCGTTCGCGTCGAACTGCCCGGCCGCCGCCTTCAGCGACTCGGGGGTTTCCGCCGGTTCCAGCGCGCCGCTCTTGTTGCGGTCCAGCATCGTGAATATCTTCGCTGCATCGTCGAACGGATCGGCCTCGACCTTCGGCGTCTTCCACGGCGGCGAGTTCCCGGCCGTCAGCGATTGCCCCGCGTAGGCCAGGAACATCTCCCGCGTGATCGGCTGCTGCTTCCCCACCTCCAGCCGCTGGGCCGTGCGGAGGTAGAGTTCCTTGACCGACTTGTCGCGGATGCCCGGCAGCGCCCACGCGGGCTGCCCCTGACTCACGGCGTCGAACCAGCGGTTGAAATCGACCTCGCCGCGGCCGTCCGCGGCCGTGACGCCGGGGAACTGCGAATCCATCACCTTCAGCCACCGGTCGCGCTCCGTCTCGACCGCGAACGTCCGCTTCGCGGCCGCGAAGATGATCTGCTCGTCCTTGCTGGCGAGCGGCTTCTCCTTCGGCGGCTTCTCCTTCTTCGGCTTGTCCTGCCCCGGCGTCGGCGCGACGAGCATCGCCCCGACCCACGCGGCGGCCGCGAGTTTCAACGACAGTCGGGCGTGGCGCACGCGGGAAGCTCCCTGGGTCCGTCGGAGAGCGTGAAGGCGGGATGAGAAATGAAACCATGATCGGGCAGAAAGGTTCCGGTTCTCATAAATCCCGGCCCCGACCCGGCGAAATGCTCCTTGACCAGCTCGATACCAAAGTGATATCATCACGATATCGGGCGGAATCACGGGAGAAAGCCATGCAAGAGCGCGAGCTGAAACTGATGTCCGGGTGGGCGGGGCTGTTCGGGTTGTTCTGCCTCGCCGGGCTGATCGCGGTGGTCATCGCCCTCACGGTCAACCTTCAACTGCCCTGGCTGGCGTTCGTCGCCGGGGTGCTGGCGGTCGGGTGGTTCATCCTGCTGTTCGGGTTCATCGTCAACGGCCCGAACCAGGCCCGCGTCGTGCAGCTGTTCGGCAACTACGTCGGCACAGTCAAGGAGACCGGGTTCTACTACGGCAACCCGTTCTACTGGCGGACCCGCGTGAGCCTGCGGGTGCGGACGTTCGAGACCGGGGTGGAGAAGACGGAGGAGGTGAAGGACGCGGCCGGCAAGGTGCTGGCCCCGGCCACGTCGTCGCGGTCGCCGTTGAAGGTGAACGACAAGGACGGCACGCCGATCGACATCGCGGCCGTGGTGGTGTGGAAGGTGGTGAACCCGACGCACGCGGTGTTCGAGGTGGACGACTACGAGTCGTTCGTGCGGACGCAGGCGGACAGCGCCCTGCGGAACCTGGCGAGCCGGTACAGCTACGACGCCCCCGAGACGGACGTGCATTCCCTCCGCGGGCACATCGACGAGGTCGCGGCGCAGCTGAAGAAGGAGCTGCAGGACCGGATGCAGCAGGCGGGCGTGGAAGTTCAGGAATCGCGGATCAGCTACCTGGCCTACGCCCCCGAGATCGCGGCGGCGATGCTGCAACGGCAGCAGGCGGGGGCGATCATCGCGGCCCGGGCGCGGATCGTGGAGGGGGCGGTCGGCATGGTCGAGCACGCCCTGGAGCTGCTGAAGGAGAAGGGCGTCGTCGAGTTCGACCCGGAGCGGCGGGCGGCGATGGTGAGCAACCTGCTCGTGGTGCTGTGCGGCCACTCCGTCCCGCAGCCGGTGCTGAACACCGGGACGCTGTACAACTGACGGCGAAGCCGACCGCGGGTCACAACCCGCGGTCGGGCCGTTTTCACCCCGAGGGCGACCTTCGCCCCCACGGGGTTTTCACCCCGAAGGGGTGGGACATGTCAGCCCAGGGCAAGAAGCGCAGCGACGCCGCCCTGGGTACGACCGTCACCGAGGGAAGCCCTGAAAGGGCGAAAGAGTCTTCCGCCCTTTCAGGGCTTGTGGTGTCGGTGGGGGCGGTACCCAGGGCGTTGCCCTGGGCTGACATGTCCCACCCCTTCGGGGTGAAAACCCCGGCGGTTGATGACGGTGGTTGCAACCCATACGGCGTTGGATGTTGTCATGCCGAGAAAAGCGTTCTTGTTGCGGATCGACGACGCGGTCCTCGCCGCGGTCCAGCGGTGGGCCGACGAGGACCTCCGGAGTCTGAACGGCCAGATCGAGTTCCTGCTGAGGCAAGCGCTCGCGAAGCGCGGCGTGAAGCTGAAGGAGAAGGACGAAGAGAAGCACGAAGAGAAGGAATAGTCGGTACTGCCCTGGGGTCGCGTTAATAGTTTTAGTCGTCGATCTTGGCCCCTTCCGTCCCAGGAATTGGTTTGAGCACGATTACCCACGGCTTGACGTGACTGACATTGTCGATTTTTTGCTCAAAGCTCCCGTCTAGTTCGATGCGTCCGTCTTCCCCACGATGCAGGTCAAACTTTGCTGTCACGTCGTATTCATCTGGTCGGTATTCGCATATCCCCTGGAAATGAATACCGTCTTCGGAACACCCTCTAAACGTGCCCATGCCTATGTTATCAGTGAAGTAGATGCGAAGGTCGTTATCAACGAGCACGACCTTGGAAACGACAGTTTCGTACTTTTTGTCGCACTTTCCTTCGTACTGCATCTTTTCTCCTTCCGTTGGGGGGGTGGGGGCCACGACCGTCAGGCCCTCGCGGCCCCAAATTCTACTCCCTTGGCCGCCGATCCCTTCCAGCAATACCGCCACACCCCAGACGTGATCGATCAGCTCCGATGCCATCGCGGGCGTGACCTTCCACTTCGGCCCGTCGTCCGCCTCGTCTCGTCGGTAGTTGTAGTACGCCAAGCACAGAGCGAGCGCGGTCGGGTGGTTGTCCCACTTCTTGCCGTGGTCGTTCGTCAGCCGCGTCATCTTCGACCCACTGCCAGTACACTTGAACCTCACCGCCCGTTCCCCCTCGGAACCCGTCGCATGAAGATCACCCGCATCCGCGCCCACCGGGTCGAGCTGCCGCTCGTCGAGGGGAGCTACAAGTGGTCCGGCGGCAAGGCCGTCACCGTGTTCGACAGCACGATCGTCGCCGTCGAGACGGACGCCGGGATCACCGGGCACGGCGAGGTCTGCCCGCTCGGACCGTTCTACCTGCCGGCCTACGCCAACGGCGTCCGGGCCGGGATCGCCGAACTCGGCCCGCACCTGCTCGGCGAAGACCCGACGCACCTCGCGAAGCTCAACCGCCGGATGGACGCCGCCCTGCTCGGCCACCCCTACGTGAAGTCCGGCCTCGACATGGCCTGCTGGGACGTCCTCGGCCAGGCGACCGGGCTGCCGGTGTGCGTGCTGCTCGGCGGGCGGTACGGCGACGACGTGCCGCTGTACCGGGCCATCTCGCAGGAGTCGCCGGAGGCGATGGCCGGCCGCGTCGCCGGGTACCGGGCGGAGGGCTACCGGCGGTTCCAACTGAAGGTCGGCGGCGACCCGGACGTGGACGTCGCGCGCATCCGGGCCGTGGCGGCCGTGCTGCAACCGGGCGACCGGCTCGTCGCCGACGCGAACACCGGCTGGCTGATGCACGAGGCGATGCGGGTCGTCCGGGCCGTCCGCGACGTGGACGTGTATATCGAGCAGCCGTGCAAGACCTACGACGAGTGCCTGTCCGTGCGGCGGCACACCGACCACCCGTTCGTGATGGACGAGAACATCGACTCGCTGGAGGCGCTGCTCCGCGGCCACGCCGACGGGGCGTTCGACGTGGTGAACCTGAAGATCAGCAAGCTCGGCGGGCTTTCGAAGCTGAAGCAGGCCCGCGACCTGTGCGTGTCGCTCGGCGTGGCGATGACGCTGGAGGACAGTTGGGGCGGCGACGTGGTGACGGCCGCGATCGCGCACGTCGCCCAGAGCACGCCGCCGGAACTGCTGTTCTCGACGACCGACTTCAACAGCTACGTGACGGTCAGCACGGCCGACGGCGCGCCGCGGCGGGCGAACGGCCGCATGAGCGCCTCGACCGCTCCGGGTCTGGGGGTTCGCCCGAAGCTGGACGTACTCGGCCCGCCGGTCCTCGTCGTGGAGTGAGCGATGGCGAAGCCGTTCGACGCGACGCTGAACGCGCTGATCGACGCCCGGCCGGACGACTGGGCGAACGGGTTCGGCCGGCTCGTCGGCATCCCGCCGGGGCCGTGCGAGGTGCTCGACACCGACCTAGCCACGACCGTGCAGGCGGACAAGGTGTTCCGCATCAACGGCCCGCAACCGGCGATCCTTCACCTGGAACTGGAGGCGAACCCGCGGCTCGGCGTTCCGCACGACCTGCTCCGGTACAATACGCTCATCGACCACCAGCACGGCCTGCCGGTCGAGACGGTCCTCGTGCTGTTGCGGCCGAAGGCGCTGGCGAGCGACCAGACCGGCCGGTATGATCGGGTGGGCGTCGGCGGCCGGCCGATCACGACGTTCCACTACCACGTGGAACGGGTCTGGGAGCGGCCGACCGACTACTGGCTGACCGCCGGCCTCGGGCTGGCCCCGCTCGCGCTCTTGACGAACGAGGCGAGCCGGGATTTAGATGGAACCCTCGACCGCTTCCGCGACAAGTTGCGAGCGGACAGCGTGGCGGAGCCGCTGACGAGCGCGGTGCTGAGTTCGTCGTACTTCCTGTGCGGCCTACGGTTCGACCCGGACGAGGTGCAGCGGATCTTTCGGAGGTTCAACATGTTGATGGAAGAATCGACGACGTATCAACACACGATCCAACTCGGCCGCACCCAGGGCCGGGTCGAAGAGGCCCGCAACTTGTTGCTCCGGCAGGGCACGAAGCGGTTCGGGCAGCCCGCCCCGGCCGTGACCGCCCGGCTCGACGGCATCACGGACATCGCCCGGCTCGAATCGCTCGCGGACCGCATCCTCGACGCGACCGACTGGGACGACCTGTTCAAAACGGTTTGACCTCCCGCCCCCCCGCCGCTCATGACGCTCACCGAAGTCGAAGCCTTCCTCCAGCGATCCATCGCCGACCGCCAGTTCAGTGGCGGCGAGAAGGCCGCGTTCGCGCAGTGGCTGGCCGCGAACGCCCGCACGCCGCAGGACCGCGGCGTCGTCCGGCACGCCGTCTTCGACGCCGCCCGCGCCGCGTCCGCGTCCCTCGATTCGGCGCAGCTCCTCGAATGGCTCGAAGACACGCTGAAGGTCGTCGCGCCGGTCGAGCCGCAACAGCCCGCGGCATCCACCACCCCCGCCGAGGCGTTCTTCTCGCCGGGGACGGCCTGCCTGCAGCAGATCACCCACCGGTTCGCCGCCGCCCGCCGGTCCGCGGACGTGTGCGTGTTCACGATCACCGACGACCGCATCACGCGATCCATCCTCGACGCCCACCGCCGCGGCGTGCAGCTGCGAATCATCACGGACAACGACAAGGCGTTCGACCTCGGCTCGGACGTGCAGCAACTCCGCGCCGCCGGCGTCCCGCTGAAGGTGGACGCGACGCCGTTCCACATGCACCACAAGTTCGCGATCTTCGACGGCGTCCGGCTGCTCAACGGCAGCTACAACTGGACCCGCGGGGCGGCCGAGTCGAACGAGGAGAACCTGATCGACACCGGCGACCCGAAGCTGATCGCCGCGTTCGCCGCCGAGTTCCAGAACCTGTGGAAGAAACTGTAAGGCCACCGAATGGCCCGCAGATGACGCAGACTTCGACGCAGATAAAGAAGATAAAACCAGAAGATGATTTTGGTTCTTATCCGGTTTTTATCTGCGTCGAAGTCTGCGTCATCTGCGGGCCATTCTGAGAGGGACGTTTATGCTCGGTCGTTCGTTGCTCGTCCTGTTCCTCTTTGTCGTCCCGGCTGCGGCCCAGACGCCGACGCCGTTCTCGGACGCCGGGAAGTATGTCAAGAAGGGCAACCGCGCCGACTCCATCCGCGCGACCCTCGCCAGCTTCGGCGTGCCGAACCTCGAGGGGAAGTGGTACTACGCCGGGCCGTTCGACAACGCCGGCGACGCCGGGTTCGACTTCGCGTACCCGCCCGAGAAGGCGAAGGTCGTGGACCTGACGGCAACGTACACCGGCAAGCGCGGCGCGACGTTCGGCTGGAAGGAAGCTCCGAACTTCCGGCCGGGCGAGCTGTACGACATCCAGAAGCTGTTCCCGAAGGTGCGGCGGGACGCCGTCGTCTATTTCCTGCACGAGTTCGACTCGAAGGTCAACGCCCGGCTGCCGCTGTCGCTCGGCAGCGACGACCACCTCAGCGTCTTCTCGTTCGGCGACCGCGTCCTGCACGAGCACGCCGAGCGCGGGGCCGCGCCAGACCAGAACGCCGCGCTCATCAAGGTGAAGGAAGGGAAGAACCAGCTTCTGCTCAAGGTCTGCCAGCTCGCCGGCGAGTGGAAGGTCTACATCAACCCGGAGATGCCGGACTACGCCCCGCCGCAGGTCATCAAGGCGCTCGACCGCGACTTCGCCCGCGGCAACCCGGCCAACAGCGGCGGCAACGCGAACGAGGACAAGTTCTACAAGGTCACCACCCTCACCCCGCCCGCCGATTGCGTGCTGGAAGTCGGCGGCCTCGCGTTCCGGCCGGACGGCAAGCTGCTCGCCTGCACCCGCCGCGGCGAAATCTGGCTCATCGACGAGCCGTCGTCGCAGGCCCCGAAGTTTAGCAGGTTCGCCACCGGCCTGCACGAGGCCCTCGGCATGTGGGTGCAGGACGACAAGACCGTCTACGTCGTCCAGCGGCCGGAGTTGTCGAAGCTGACCGACCGCAACGGCGACGGCACGGCCGACGAGTTCGCCACCGTCTCGGACAAGTGGGGCGTGTCCGGCGACTACCACGAGTTCTCGTTCGGCCCGGCCCGCGACAAGGACGGCAACTTCTTCGTCACCCTCAACGTCGGGTTCGGTGGCGGCCACCAGGCGAAGGCCCCGTGGCGGGGCTGGTGCGTCAAGATCGACGGCAAGACCGGCGAGATGGAACCGTGGGCCTACGGCCTGCGGTCCCCCAACGGCGTCAACTTCTCCCCGGACGGCGAGCTGTTCTACTGCGACAACCAGGGCGAGTGGGTGGCCACGAACAAGATGCACCACGTCAAGAAGGGGAAGTTCTACGGCCACCAGGCCGGCCTCCTGTGGGTGAAGCACTCGCCGTTCGCCGAGACGGTGAGCGACAAGGTCCCGTTCGGCATGACGTACGACGGCCAGCCCGCGCCGGGCAAGACGTCGCCGAAGGGCCTGCCGGAGGTGGACCCGCCGTGCGTCTGGTTCCCCTACGGGCGGATGGGGCAGTCGATCACGGAGCCGAAGTGGGACACGACCGGCGGCAAGTTCGGGCCGTTCGCCGGGCAGTGCTTCGTCGGCGACCAGACCCGCTCGACGGTCATGCGGGTGGCGCTGGAGAAGGTGGACGGCGTCTACCAGGGGGCGTGCTTCCCGTTCCGCGCCGGGCTGCAGTGCGGGGTGAACCGGATCGCGTTCGGGCCGGACGGCAGCATGTACGTTGGCCAGACGAACCGCGGCTGGGGGTCGGTCGGCGGCAAGCCCTACGGCCTGCAGCGGATCGCGTTCGCCGGCGCGGTCCCGTTCGAGGTGCTGACGATGACGGCGACGAAGGCCGGGTTCGACCTGACGTTCACGAAGCCGGTGGACCCGAAGAGCGTGGAGAAGGCGACGGCCTACGCGATGAAGTCGTTCACCTACGTCTACACGAGCCAGTACGGCTACCCGGAGACGGACACGCAGGGCGAGAAGCCGGAGGTGCTGGGCGTGTCGCAGGACGGCCGCACGGTGAGCATGTCGGTGCCGGGCCGGCGGGTCGGCCGGGTGTACGACCTGAAGCTGAACGACGTGAAGTCCGCCGCCGGCGACGAGCTGCTCCACGCCGAGGCGTACTACACCCTCAACGCGATCCCGAAGTGAACGTGGTCTTTGCCCCGAAGGGGCGGAACATGTCAGCCCAGGGCAACGCCCTGGGTACACGTCCCACCCAACACAACAAGCCCTGAAAGGGCGGCACAGCGCAACCTGTGTCGCCCTTTCAGGGCTTACCTCCGTGGAGGTCTCACCCAGGGCGGCGTCGCTGCGCTCCTTGCCCTGGGCTGACATGTCGTGCCCCTTCGGGGCGAAAACCATTCGCCACTCCCGCGTCACGCCTCCGGCCGCCGCCGGCGCATCAGGTAGTGGACCGGCGGCCAGACCGCCAGCGGGACGGCGGCGCTGACCAGCAGCCCGGCGGCCGGGCGGTCCAGGTACGCCTGCCCGAGCGCCCCGAACGCGAACCCCATGGCGAAGCTGCCGCACGCCAGCGCGGCGACGAACGGCCCGGCCCGCATCCCGGCCAGCCCGGCCAGGCAGCACAGCGCCTCCGGCAGCAGCGGCATCCACCGGGACAGGGCGACCGCCCACAGCCCGTACCGCTCGAAGAACCGCCGGAGCAGCGCCAGGTCGGCCTCCCCGACCAGCCGCCGGGCCGCCCGCGGCCCGACCGCACGGCAGCCACCGTACGCCACCAGCCCGGCCAGCGCCGACCCGGCCCCGCCGATCAGCCCGCCGAGGACCGGCCCGTAGATCATCCCCAGCCCGGCGATCACCGCCGTCGCCGGGACCGGCGCGACGAGGTCGGCGACGATCAGCCCGACCCCGGCCAGCCACGCCCAGCCGCCGAACTGCCGCAGCCGGTTCAGCCCCTCCTCCCCGCCGAAGTACGCGTCCACCTCGTCGTCGAACGCGAGGGCCGGGACGAGCATGACGACGACGAGCGCGAACACGATCCGGTACAGCCGGCGGTGCGACCAGAACCCGGACGAAGGCGGGGCATCGGGGGCGGGGGTCATGAGACTCCGGGGAGCGCGGCTTGGGCCGCACAGTACGCCATCTCGTCCTCCCGCCACGCGGCCGGGATGGCGGCGACTTCCGGCGGCAGGCCGGTGGCGAAACTCGTCCTGGGTCCACCTCGGGTTCGGACTCGCGGCATTGTACCACGGCGACGAGCTGCTCCACGCCGAGGCGTACTACACGCTCAACGTGATCCCGAAGTGAGCCGTCACCGGGCCGTCCACCATCCTTCGGTCCTCCAACATAGCGTTTAACTCGGCCGGTCCGCCGGGTTGTGGAGCACCAGCCCCTAGTTCGGCGGTCTAGTGTATTCAGAGCAAAACTACGGTACCCTTTTAAGGAATGCTGCTGCCGAGTTCGTTATTTTGTACTGGCGCAGCTCATGCCATGTTGTACCGAGCACTTTTGACAACTTATCAGCATTAACATAATAGAACTTAGTGTCTGAATAGAGTATGTCTTCCTTGAGGAGTTGTCTGAGGATGCTCCAGCCCATGTCACCCCTCATGACGCGCTCGTGCTCAATCTTGTCTCGATACTTGGCGAGTCCGCCTTTGCTATGCGACGCGAACTCCAATAGGATACGCCGAAGGCGTCGGTACTTTGGAACGATAGCGGAGTCGGCATTGATCCTCTGAGTTTTTTGAGCGTACTTGGCGAGAGGATACGCGAGATTGTGCTCGTTGCACCCAATCTCGATCGTTCCGCCTTTGGTGGTGACGGTGTTGACATGTCCTTGAGCTTGCAATACGTCGAGGAACAAACCCGCTTCGCTGCATCCCGGCTGGCTTGGGCTCCCACGAACGATCAGGTCTGGGGCGTCAATCTGGATTCTTCTGGACGCGATCCGACAAACCCCCATGCAGTCAAGAGCAGGAGTACCCTTCAGGGTAACATCGCATGGCAAAGTGACAGTGGTATTTGCCAAGAATGGGCCAAGCGGGATTACGTCTGCGTCGGAAATCATTCCTTTAAATTTGAAAGCGCGTTGCTGTTGTGTGCTTTGAATAGTGACCAAAACCTCTAGTTCGGCCGAAGATTGCGATGGGATGTCCGACTCATCCCATGACAGCCCATTCACCTCGATTCCAATCTCGTGCCCCCTGCCAGTGAAGTCCGAACACGACTGAATCAGCATATTGAAGTATCGCCCTCTGATTTCGATGTTCTCGGCCAGTTGTGCCATGATATACAGCAGATGGTACGTCGGCCGATTCACCGCAGCGAAATCGAAGGCGAGCGTCTGGTACTCGGGGACATCGCTCAAGGCACAGCGCGAGACGGCGACAGCCTCGAACACGGCGTTTCGGATACGCTTATCGTCTAGAAAAGGGTGTTCGGGACACCAGGATGCCAACGCCTTCTCGTACTCCTCGTTTAGTGGAGCGTCGGCGATCACGCGCCGCGGGAACTCGCGACACAGCGCGCGTGCCAGTACGCGAGCACACTGTTCAATTTCATCGTACAGTGTGGCTTCTAGCTGCATCGCGACCTTCGTGTCCGCCTTATTGGCGATGTCTTTGATGAAATTCGGTACGGCCTTCTCGTCGTGTTCTCGGCGCAATAACATGTCCGCGATGCGGATTAGCAAGTCCACTTCCAGGTCGCCATGCGCACCCTCGCTTAGCGATTGAATGATACGGTGGTAATTCTTCTCAGTCTGAAGAAGTGTGGCAATTGCATCTAACACTGGCGGGTAGCCAAGGAACGAAAGGAATGCGGTGCTTCCACCTTCAGAAGTAGCAAACGCGGCCCCCAATTTCTTCAGGACACCATCGCGTGCCTCTTTGTACAGAGGTTGCTGATTAGAATTTTTCTGCTGCACATAGGCGTCAATGTACCCCTTCGCCTGTTCCAGATCGAAGGGATCGATGCGGATGAGCGCCACATCGGACCCTTTGTCTGCCAGATAGAACCAAGCATTGAGCAGCACTTGACTCCGCCCGAACACGATCACCGACGTTGAGTTGGCCCCCTTAGACAGTTTGATGATGTCGTCGAGAAACGCTTCAAAACCTTGCTCGTTCGTTTTGGAGCGGCCTTCGTCGATACCGTCAATGATGATTCCATGTGTACCATTTCGGAGTCCTGTGAGTACTGCTCCGACTTTATCAATCGGGTAAGCATCGGTCAGGATGCCAGTGAGTGCGTTCGCCGCGACGGTCTTGTGCTTCGCCAAGTCGAGGATCGGTAGCCCTGTGTCATGCGCCAACTTGTGGGCCGTTGTCGATTTGCCAGATGCGCCAACGGCAGAGACCAGTAGGATTGTCGGCTTTTTTGTTGGGTACTCCTCTTTCGTGAAGGTTGGCTCGATGTATGGCTCCACGTTCTCCGTTCGCAGATAAAACGACTCTGACGGCGTCTGCAATGGTATTGGTAACTTCTGCGAACCGGCGATGGATTTTAGAGCATTGTAATGCATGTTGCACCCTTTTCTTGAGGCCGACTACGGGTATCTTAGTTGGTCCAAAAAATCAAGCGATCATTCGTCTTGCAACGTCCGAGTGCGTTACCCTAGGGTAACGATCCCACGCTACTTAGTCAAAAACGAATCTTCCTGCCAAAAAAATCTCCGCCCCACGACATTGACATATGTTCACCAACCGGCGTAGAGTGTGGTGTCTTTTCACCCGGAGGCCACGTCATGACCGCCGCCGCACCGCCGCCCGTCGCCAACCGCATCGCCCGCCACCTCGCCCCGCCGCTCCCGCAGACTCCAAAGGAGCGGCAGGCCGTGTGGGCCGACACGCTCGCGGCCGCCATGCTGTACTACCAGCGGCAGCTCGCCAGCCCGGTCGCGCACGAGGCCGCCGACGCCGCCCGCGCCATCTTCGACCTGGAGAAGACCCGGCTGCGGCACGGCCGCGACCTCGCCGGGGCGGAACCGCCGCCGGAGCCGGACGTGCTGCCGCCGCTCGCACCACTGTACCAGGTGAAGGCGTGCGAGCAGACGCTCGACGCGGCCGTGAAGGCCGGGGCGTTCGACGCGGACGACGAGGAGGACGTGGAGCCGCCCACGGCGGCCGAGGAGAAGACGGACGACGAGCTGGTCGCCGAGTACGAGGCGGTGTGGCCGGAGAAGTTCGCGGGGTGCGTGGGGATGATGCGGGAGCTGCTGGCGAAGCGCGGCCGGGTCTGCGACGACGCGGAAGTCAAGCGGGAGACGCGGTGGTACCTCGCCCGGAAGCTCGCCGACCGCCGGGCCGAAAGCCCACCCGCGACCGCGCGTGGGCTTTGACGGGTTGCCTACAATGTGGAATTCCCCGCAGGAGCGAACCGTGAGCGACCGTCCCACGACCTTGAAGCAACTCCGCGAGTCCGGCTGGCAGTCGAAGTCCGTCAAGCACGAACTCCGCGACAACTTCCTCGCCGCGATGAAATCGACCGACGACCTCTTCCCCGGCATCGTCGGGTACGACGACACCGTCATCCCGGAGATCAACATCGCCATCCTCGCCGGGCACGACATGCTCTTCCTCGGCGAGAAGGGGCAGGCGAAGTCCCGCATCATGCGGTCGCTCGTGCGGTTCCTGGACGAGTACCTGCCGTACCTCGCCATCCCCGGCTCGCCGGTCCACGAGGACCCGTACCACCCGATCACGAAGGCCGGCAAGGAGCTGGTGGCGAACACGCCGGAAGATCAAATCCCGATCGCGTGGTGGCATCGGAAGGAGCGGTACGCCGAGCGACTGGCCCCCGGCACGAAGTTCGCCGACATCATCGGCGAGATCGACCCGGCGAAGCTCGCCGCCGGTACGAGCATGAGCGCCGAGGACGCCCTGCACTTCGGCCTCATCCCCCGCATGCACCGCGGCATCTTCGCCATGAACGAGATCCCGGAGCTGGACGACCTGATCCAGGTCGGCCTGTTCAACATCCTCGAAGAGCGGGACGTACAAATCCGCGGCTACCCGATCCAGTTCGACCTGGACGTGCTCATCCTCTTCAGCGCGAACCCGACGACCTACAACCGGTCCGGCAAGGTGATCCCGCAGCTGAAGGACCGCATCGGCTCCTTGATCCAGACGCACTACCCGCGGGAGCGGCAGCTCGGCATCGAGATCATCGACGCGGAGAACGGCCTCGACCTCGGCGGCGAGTTCCCGGTGTTCGTGCCGTACTTCATGAAGGAGATCATCGAGCAGGTCAGCGTGTCGGCCCGGAAGTCGAAGTACGTGGACCACGCCAGCGGCGTGAGCGCCCGGTTCAGCATGGCAAACTACCGGACGATGGTGGCCAGCGCCCGCCACCGTGGCGTGAAACTCGGCGAGAAGCCGGCCGTCCCGCGGATCAGCGACCTCGGCCACCTGCCGACCTCCTCCCTCGGCAAGCTCGAACTCGACCTGATGGGGTCGAACCAGATGAGCGAGAAGCAGGTGCTGGACGCGATCGTGGCGGACGCGATTCGGGTCGTCTTCGAGGAGTACGTCGAGAAGCACGGGCTGGACGAGATCGCGGAAGTCTTCGGCAAGGGCGTGAAGATCGAGGTCGGCGACCTGCTGCCGAGCGCCGAGTACGCGAAGCGGCTGAAGCGGGTCCCGCGGGCGTGGGAGAAGGCGTTCGAGGTGAACGCCGGGGAGAGCGACGCGGTCCGGGCGTCGTGCGTCGAGTTCGTGCTCGCCGGAATGTACGCCAGCGACCGCATCAGCCGGGCGGCGAAGCACGGCCGGATCGTGTACGAAACCTAAGAATGGCCCGCAGATGACGCGGACTTCGACGCAGATGAAGAGGATAAAAACCAGAACCGGATTTCGGTTCTTATCCTCTTCATCTGCGTCGAAGTCCGCGTCATCTGCGGGCCGTTTTTACGCCTTCTTCCGCGCGTACAGGGCCGTGGTCGAGGCCAGCTCGAAGTTCGTCGCCGTCGGCAGGTCGCGGACGAACGGGCGGGCGAAGTGGTCGCGGGCGTCGCCCAACAGGTCGCCGACCTTCTGGTCCAGGAACTCCTTCCGGGCCGCGGCCGGCAGCGCCGCCGCCCAACTCCGCAGGAACCACGTCAGCGTCCAGATCGGCGTGCCGCTCGGCAGCACGGCCTGCTTGTCGATGGCCATGCCGCTATCCTCGAACAGACTCCGCAGGCCCTCGCCGGTCATGTTGAAGTAGTGCTGCGGGTAGCCGTGCAGCGGTTGCAGGAACGGCACGACGGCGAACAGTTTCCCCCCCGGCTTCAGCACGCGGACGATCTCCTTCGCGCACGCGAACGGGTCGCGGACGTGCTCCAGCACGTTCAGCGAGAACACGGCGTCGAACACGCCGTCCCGGAACGGCAGCCGCTCGCCGACGCCGCGCACGTCGGTGGTCGGGTACGAGCAGATCTCGAAGTTCACCACGTTGTCGTAGTAGACGTTCCGCAGCCCGGCCCCGCAGTCGAGGATCATCCCGTCCGGGTACGCGGCGATCAGGTCGATGGAGTCCTCGCCGTACTCGTTCGCGCTGACGTTGTCCGTGTCGGTGATGTGGAACTGCTTCCGCAGGTCGGCGCTGAGGAAGTCGAAGAACCCCGGCGTCTCGACGCACGGCAGGTCGGTTCGGAGCAGCGGCCGGACGCGGGCGAGCTTCGCCGCCTTGCGGGCCGGGAACGTCGGGTCGTCGGCGGCCGGGGCGGCGACCGGGCGCAGGCGGCGCTTCACCCGCCGGGCGAGCGGCACGCGGCGGAGCAACATCTTGGCGAACGGCTTCAACGGCATCGGCCCACCCCCCGTGGCGGGCGGGCCTATAGCGAGCGGGCCGCGCCGGTGTCAACAGAGACCGGGCGGCCGCGGGTCGCGAGGGATTTCCGATTTTCTCATGGCGGGTCGCGCCGCGGGAACCGCCTCCTCGGAGCGTCCGATACCTTCGCCCACCCACCCACGGAGATCGCGATGACCCGACGCGCCACCCCCCGGCTCGCCCTGACGACGCTCGAAGCCCGCGAGAACCCGAGCGGGAACGTCACCGCCGCCCTCGTCGGCGGCCAGCTGACCGTCCTCGGCGACGCGGCCGACAACGACATCCGGGTGATCCAGGCCGGCAACACCGTCACCGTCACCGGGAACGCTGGCACGACCGTGAACGGGCGGCCGGCCGTCACGCTCACGACCGGCGGCCTCGTCCAGGCCGAGTTCAAGATGGAGGCCGGCAATGACCACGTCTTCCTGATCGCGCTGAACGCGAGCAACGACATCGGCGTCGATGTCGGCGACGGCAGCGACACCGTCGAGGTCAGCAACGTCCGAACCGGGGCCAACTTCACGGTCACCGGCGGCCAGGGCGACGACCTGTTCGGCATCGCGAACACGGCCGTCGGCGGGGACATGGACCTGGCGTTCGAGGACGGCGACGCGACGCTATTCGTCACCCGCACGACGGTCGGCAAGACCCTCGCCGTCGGCACGAAGGACGCCGACGACTTCATGATCCTGGACACCCTGACCGTCGGCGAGGACATGGCGATCGACGCCGGCAAGGGGGACGACGTGGTCACGCTGGGGAACGCCGTCGCCGTCGGCAAGGACCTGAGCGTGAACACCGACGAGGGGGCCGACCGGGTGCTCTTGTCCCAGGTGTCGGCGTTCAACGCGAGCGTCGAGACCGGGGACGGGGACGACCGGGTGACGCTCAACGGCGTGCAGCTCCGCGAGAGCCTGACCGTGGTGACGGACGCCGGGAACGACACGATCACCGCGACGAACGTGCGGGCCGAGAAGGAGGCCGTGTTCGTCGGCGGGGCCGGGTTCGACACGTTCGACGACAACGGCGTGTTCGCCGGGCTGAAGAAGGAAGTGAAGGAGTTCGAGGCCGTCATCTGACCGGGATTCCCGTTCGCTTTCGGCCGGGACGCGGGTTAGAATCGCAGCCCATGAGATCGTCACTCGTGGGCTGCCTACTTCTGCCCGCCCTCCTCACGGCCTGCTCGTCGTCCCCGCCACCGCCGACCGCGCCGCAACCGGCCGGCCCGGCGTGGTTCGCGGACGCGACCGCGACGGTCGGCCTCGCGTTCCGCCAGCAGGCCGGGCCGACGGACAAGTACTTCATGCCGCAGGTCATGGGGTCCGGCCTCGGCGTCATCGACTTCGACAACGACGGCCGCCTCGATCTGATCGTGCTGAACAACGCCGGGCCGAAGGCGACCGCGAGGCACAAGCTCTTCCACCACGAGCCGGACGGCACGTTCCGCGACGCGTCGGCCGGGTCCGGGCTGGATGTCGCCGGACACGGCATGGGCGTGGCCGTCGGCGATTTTGACAACGACGGGTTCGCGGACGTGTACGTCTCCCAGTACGGCGGCGGGCGGCTGTTCCGCAACAGCGGCGGCGGGAAGTTCGAGGACGTGACCGACCGCGCCGGCGTCGCCCAGCCGCGGTGGGGCACGTCGTGCTGCTTCGTCGATTTCGACCGCGACGGGTGGCTCGATCTGCTCGTCGCGAACTACGTCGATTACGACCCGTCGAAGCCGTGCGTGGACGGCAGCGGCCGCGGCGACTTCTGCCACCCGAACCAGTTCCCCGGCACCGCCGCCCGGCTGTTCCGTAACCGCGGGAACGGCACGTACGACGACGTGACCGTCTCGTCCGGCCTCGCGGCGAAGCCGAGCAACGGCCTCGGCGTCGGGTGCGCCGACTTCACCGGCGACGGGTGGCCGGACCTGCTCGTGGCGAACGACGCGAAGCCGAACCACCTGTGGGTGAACCAGCGGAACGGCACGTTCCGGGACGAGGCGGCCGAGCGGCGGGTGGCGTTCGACGCGGTGGGGAACGTCCGGGCGAACATGGGCGTGGCCGTCGCCGACCTGCACGGCGACGGCCGGGACGACGTGTTCGTCACGCACCTGGCCGAGGAGTTGCACACGCTCTGGCGGCAGGATTCGCCCGGCCGGTTCAAGGACGCGACCGGGGAAGCCGGCCTCGCGCGGCCGGCGTGGCGGGGGACCGGGTTCGGGACCGTCGCCATCGACTTCGACCACGACGGGCGCGTCGATTTGGCCGTCGCGAACGGCCGGGTGATGCGGGCGCGGACGCCGCTGGTCGGCACGCCGGGGGCCGACCTGCCGGCGTTCTGGCACGCCTACGCGGAGCGGAACCAGCTGTTCGCGAACGCCGGCGGCGGCACGTTCCGGGACGTGTCCGCGGACAGCCCGGCGTTCACCGGCACGCCCGGCGTGCATCGCGGGTTGGCGTGGGCCGACCTCGACAACGACGGCGCGATGGATTTGATCGTTTCTTCCATCGAAGGCCCGGTGCGGGTGTTCAAGAACGTCGCGCCGAAGGCCGGGCACTGGCTGCTGGTGAAGGCGGTCGATCCGCGCGGGAACCGCGACGCACTCGGCGCGGTGGTGACGGTGCGGGCGAAAGACAAGCAATGGCGCGGCCGGTCGAACCCCGGCCAGAGCTACTGCACGAGCGGCGACCCGCGGGTTCACTTCGGCCTCGGAAGTGTAACGGCCCTCGACGCGATGCGCGTCGAATGGCCGGACGGCCTGCGGGAAGAGTTCCCCGGCGGGACCGCGGACCGGCTCATCACGCTCACCCGCGGGCAGGGGAAGGCGGTGACGCCATGAGGTTATCGAAGCGAGTCGGGATTACGGGCGGGCTGGTCGTTGCGGTCGCCGCCGGGGTTTGGCTCTGGAATCGGCCCGCCGTGCCGGACCCGCCGGCCGTGGACGTGAGCCGCGCCGACCCGGCGGTGGCCGACGCCGTTGCGAAGGCGACCGCCGCGGTGAAAGCCGACCCGCGGAGCGCCGCCGCCTGGGGCGAACTCGGGATGGTGCTGCGGGCGAACGACTTCGACACGGACTCGGTGCGGGCGTTCGAGGTCGCCGAGCGGCTCGACCCGGCCGACTGGCGGTGGCCGTACCTCCAGGGGCTGACGCTCGTGCTATTCGAGCCGGACCGGGGGACGGATTGTTTGAAGCGGGCCGCCGACCGCGCCCCGGCGGACCGGCCGGAGGCGAAACTGCGGCTCGCCGAGGTGCTGTTCGACGCCGGCGACACGGACGCGGCGGGGCGGCTGGCGGAAGGGTCGAACGGCCCGCGGGCGGCGCTGATTCAATCGCAGGTGCTGGCGAGGCGCGGCGACTGGGCCGGGGTCGTTCGCGTCACCGAGCCGCACCGGTCGAACCCGCTCTGCCGGAAGCGGATGGCCGGGCTGCGGGGCGACGCCCTCCAGCGGCTCGGGGACGCGGACCGGGCCGCGGCCGAGTGGGGGCGGCATACCGAGATGGTGGACGACCCGGCGTGGCCGGACAATGTGGTCGAGGACGTGCTGAAGCGGGCGACCGGGACCGCGAACCGGGTCCTGTACGCGAGCGGCCTCCTCGCCGACGGCCGAACCGCGAAGGGCGTCGGCGAGCTGCGGCAGTTGATCGCGAACGACCCGAACGCCTCCGCGGCCCGATTGTTGTTGGGGCGGACGCTCATTCAAGGCAACGACCCGCACGGCGCACGCGGGGTATTGCGGGAGCTGACGGCCCGCGACCCGGAGTCGGTCGAGGGGTGGTTCCAGTACGGCGTGGCGGCGTTCCTGGTCGGCGACACGGCCGCCGCGGCGGCGGCGTTCGAGCGGACGGCGGCGTTGAAGCCGGACCACGCCCTGGCGCACTTCAACCTCGGCCACTGCCACAAGAAGCGGGGCGACCGGCCCGCGGCGAGGGCGGCGTTCGAGGCGGCCCTGCGGTGCAAGCCGGACCACCGGCCGGCGGTCGAGGCGCTGCGCGAGCTGAAGTAGAAACCGCCGATTCACACCCGGAACGTCTCCAGCACCAGCTTCACGACCGCGACCAGCAGGGCCACGCCGAGCAACTTCCGCAGCAGGCCGCCGTCGAACCTCCGCGCTCCGAGGTAGCTGCCGATCAATCCGCCGACGCCGGCCGCGACCACCCACGGCCCGCCGACCGTCGGCAGCGTTTGCCCCTTCGAGAAGATGCCGGCCAGCCCCGCGAGTGAGTTCCCCAGGATGAACGCCGCCGACACGCCGGCCGCGGCCTTCGTGTCCGCCCAGCGGAAGAACAGCAACAGCGGCGTCAGGAACACGCCGCCGCCGGTCCCGGTCAGCCCGGCGAGCAGCCCGACGCCCGCGCCGGTCGCGACCGCCATCGGGACCGCCGGCGGGTTCGTCACGGCTTCCTTCGGCACGGTCCGCATCATGAGCCGCAGCGCGGCCACGAGCAGCACGAGCGCGACGACCAGCTTGTACCCGTAGTCCGGCAGCGTGACCGACCCGCCGAAGAACGCGAACGGCATCGACCCGACGAGGAACGGCCAGAGGATTCGCCACGAGAAATGGTTCGCCCTCGCGAACTGGGCCGCCGTGATCGTGGCGACGAGGATGTTGAGGGTGAGTGCCGTCGGCTTCGCGACCGATTGTTGCAGCCCGAACAGGGCCATGACCGCGAGATACCCGGACGCCCCGGCGTGGCCGACGGACGAGTACAGCGCGGCGACGACGAAGATGAGCGCGACGAGCAGGAGGTCTTCGGGGGCCATCCGGGGGATTGTAGGGTGGGCCGAGGCTTTGCGAGGCCCACCGAGCTACTCCCTCTCCCCCGGCTTTGCGGGGGAGAG
>NZ_JCABYM010000085.1:0-2406 GCF_059499385.1 Limnoglobus sp.
GCCCCAGGCCGCCGCCAGCACGGTCGATACGGTGCCGGGGAACGCGGTCAGGGCCGACGTGACGACCGGGGCGAGGAGATACCCGAGGCCGTTTCCGGACACGAGCAGCCCTTTTTCGAGCGGGGTCGCGTGTAAGTCTCGGACGGCCAGGAGGACGAGGAACGTGCCGAAGCCGGTGTCGAGTACCCCGGCCGCGACCGCGCGGCGCATTTCGAGTGTGTAGGTGCGGCCTGCTCGTTCATCCATCCGGTCCCGTCTCGTCGCGTGTGCGCTTCCGGCGTTCTTTCGCCTCCCGTGCAGTTGTCCAATTGCCACAGCCGGGCGGAAACACCTACCCTCTCCCTCGAAAACCCCCGTCGGTGGGTGTCCGCCGGCCTCACCCCCTCGGCGGACAGCCTCGACAGCCTGCCCCGTGCCGCAAGTCCTTAGCCGGTCGGCCGCAATGGCCGCGGGGGCGGGACGGTTCGCACAGAAGGTTGGCATGTCATCTCCGCGCGCCGGGGTATTTTCCGGCCCCTTGCCCGGACAATTTCCGTCGTGGTAATTCAATTTCGGGGAATCAGAAAAGCACAAGCCCGGGGTAAGCCGGGCTTGTGGGACGAAAACCTAAAACAGCCACCTGATGAACCGGCGGATGACACCTCCTTCGAGGTGTCGTCTCGCCTTTTTGTGCGCCCTCTCGGCGTCTTGCAGGGCTTTGATGGCGTGCGGAATGTCGTCGGCGTTGAACCACTGCCGCTCGTCCGGACGGCTGAAGCGGTTCGCCACGAGAATCCGGTAGGCATTCCGGACCGGCTTCTTCTCGACGTAGAGGATGGTTCGCACCGACCCGCGGTCGAACTTGTCCGTCCACGTCTGCGGCTTGACCTCCGCGGGGAGAAGGTAGCCCACCGCCATCGCCGCCATCACCACTTGCCCCTGCTGTTGTTGCGCTTGCTTGTGCTGTTTCATAAGCACTTCGTCTCTTGTCACCCTCCTTTCGGCATGGCTGTCCCACGCTCTCCGTTCACGACCCCCGGGACCATCCCGAGGAGGCAGGGCCGTGAAGGCAGAACCGTGGGCACCCGCCCGCGAGCACGCGCAAAAACCCGACTCAGGCTGCTGCCGTCGTCTTTTTTGACCCGCCGGTCTGACCCGCCGGTCGTGCCGACGACGGGCACGGCGCACCCGGTCTTTTTGTGACCGTCTCCCGGGTGCCTGGGGAGAGGAGTGGTCAAAGGGGCGAGGCCCCTTTCCGAGGGGGATTATAGGCGGTCGATTCGCCGGCGGGGGACGCCGGAGCGTGGCTTCGCGGACCGGCCATGTAGGGGCGACGTGCCCCCAACGTCTCAGCCCTACGAAGGCGGCAAATTTTCCCCGTGAGAAGCTCTTGCCGCGGGAGGGCTATCAGCCGTGCCGGGGCAGAAAATCCCGCCACGGCCCGTTCCCGGAAATCCTACCGCCGGCTCCGAGGGTGGGTTGAGGACGGCCGCACTTCGGTTCAGGGGGAGATTGTTTTTGGGAGACGGGTGGGAGGAGTCGAGTGGGAATTGTGGGCGCATCCCGGTCGTGAAAAGCGGTCACGGCCTAAACGTGTCATGGCAGCGTCCACAAACGGCAAACCGCCGGCGGGTTCATCCGAAGAGGAGCTTCCCAGCCGCGATGACGAGAACCAAGCTGAGCAGCCGTTGGAGCGTGGCCGAGCCGATAACTCGGCTTCCGAGCGAGGCCCCCGTAATGCTCCCCACGACAACGACAGCGGCCCATAACGGCAGTTCAGCCGGCAAGGTCTGCACGACCAGCAGCCGGCCGATAAGTCCGGCCACCGAATTGACGAGGATGAACGCGGCCGACACCCCAGCGGCCGACTTCGTTTCCGCCCAGCCGGCAAAGAGGAGTAGCGGGGTGAGGTAGATTCCCCCTCCCACTCCGGTCAACCCGGACAGGAATCCGATTACGGCACCGGCCAACACGCCGGCCACCACCGGCATCCGACGCTCCTGTGCCGGTGCGGCGGATTTCGGCCACGCGAGACGCACGGCCGCGACCAACAAGGCGACCGCGAGGAGCGGCTTGTACACGGCCCCAGGGAGCGTTAGCAGCCCGCCGAGGAACGCCGCCGGCACCGATCCCAGGGCGAGGGGCCACAACAGCCGCCGGTCGAAATGCCCGGCCGACCGGAACCGGGCGGTCGTTAGCACGGCCGCGGTGATGTTGAGCACCAGGGCCGCCGGCCGCATGTTCTCGGTCGAGAGGCCGTAGAAGGCCATCGCCGCAAGATACCCCGAGGCCCCGGCGTGCCCGACCGAGCTGTAGAGCAGGGCGGCAAGGAATAGGAGGGTCGCAAGTCCATAGGTGTCCGGCACAGTCAGCACCTCGAACGAAAGCCGCTAGGCTTTGGTGGTCAGGTCTTCGATTCCCTCCAGC
>NZ_JCABYM010000086.1:0-2369 GCF_059499385.1 Limnoglobus sp.
TGCCGCAAGGGCGGGAGTTAGTGCAAGACCAGTTGTGAAACAGCCTCTAGTGACATCCCACTCTCCTATCGAGAATTGTACCCTTCCAACAGATTCAGAGCTGGTCCCACCCGTGGTACTACGTTCTAAAATTAGTCCATCGCGACCGTGAAAGGGTGGCCAATTCAGCAGATGGAAGATGGCATACTGGATGTCATTGGATGCTGCCCTAAGTTGGACCGGGCTAGCGCTGGGATGCAATTCAATCCATTCGCGGTTCGACTCGCTGAAAAACATCTCAACAGTAGTGCCATATTCCGGACACTTGATATCTGCCGTACCGTCCTGACTGTCGTGAAAAAAGGAGAACGCAAACCCGAAATCGTCAGGCGCATACGGAATCCGAAACCGTACGGAGGCTTTCGGCATAAATCGCAGCGTCGGCGTGGCTGAAACCGTTCTTTCCGGCCTGGACCCTTGCGCTGGCAGGATCAGCTGCACTTGATCGAAGACAATCTCTTGATTGGGATGGTCTTGGCGATAGAGCGGCAAGAACGGTAGTTCGACGACGGTTTCAAGGGCCATTGTGTTGCCTTATCTTGGTCGAGTTTTTGAAGAACACGGATAGACACTCCGGGATTCCAGAAGGTTCGCCAAATTGCTGAGCTTGCGGAGTTCAGCGGTCAGCTTTTGGCGGTGATTTTACCTTCTGCACTTCAGCCGCTGCCCATTCCTACCGCGGAAGTCAAGTGTCAGACCGCCTTCAGTGCAATCCGGAAATTGAGTTACCCATGAGTGGCGCGCGGCTACGGGTGGTCGCTCCCAGAAGCTCGGCTGTCCACCATCTCCCGGCCCGAAGCAAGTTCGGCCCGCCCGACTGCCGATGTTAAGCGGGGCACTCGACACAGGCTAGGGACGCGCGTGACGATTCGAGTCGCAATCCTCGTCGCGGCGGCCGCCGGCTGCCGTGTGCCGCCGGCAAGCCCGGATGCGTGCGAGCCGACCGGTCAGTCCCGCACGGCGCTGCTGGCCCGGAGGGTCGCGGCTGACACCGCCGCCGAGGTCGCGGCCCATCCTGGGCCGGCCGCACGCGGAATCGCCGCCGAGTTGCCCGCCCATCTGCGGGCGTGGGCCGCCGGCGCGGTCGGCAAGCGGGTCGCCATGCGGCTCATCCCGCCCGGACCCGTCCGGGGCGACGGCCCGACCTTCGACCCCGCCGACGGCCCGGCGTGCCCGGCCGACCTTTGCCTGTACGTGGACGGCAACGACGCCCTGGCCGTCCTCGACCGGGTGATCGACGGCGCGACCGGCCGGCTGGACGTGACCTCATTCCTCTGGGGGAACGACCCCTACGGGTGGCACATCGCCCGGAAGCTTGCGGCGCGAGCCGGGCCGGACCTGCCGGTGCGGGTGCTGGTCGGCGGCGGCAACCTCCCTCAGGGGGAGCCGCGCGACGCACCCGCCGACCACGTCGAGGCGGTCGTCTGCTGGCTCGCCCGGCAGCCGCACGTTCACCTGATCCGCACCCGCAACGCGTTCCTCCGGTTCGACCACCGCAAGCTCGTCGTCGCCGACGGCCGCGTCGCGTGGGGCGGCGGGCGGAACTTCACCGAGAAGGCGTTCGCCGGCGACCACGACCTGACGTACACGGTCACCGGCTCCACGGCCGGGCGGCTGGCGGCGGCGTTCGAGGAGTCGTGGCGGTACCAGGGCGGCCCGCCCGCGGACCCGCTCCCGGCGGGGCCGCCGCAGGGGGCCGTGACCGCGGCCGCCCGCGTCGTCCGCACCGAGCCGACCGAGCGGAGCCTGGCGCGGGCGGTGTACGACGCCATCGACGGGGCGGGCAGCCGCGTCTACCTTCAGACGCCGTACCTGGGCGACGGCCGGACGGTGGCCCTGCTCGGCCGGGCGCGGCGGCGCGGGGCGGACGTGCGGGTGGTGCTCACCCTGGACACCCGCAGCCGGCTGTACGACCGGGCCAACCGGGTGACGGCCAACCGGCTGCTGGCGGCCGGCGTGCGGGTGTACCTTTACCCCGGCATGACGCACGTGAAGGCGGCGGCGGTGGACGGGGCGTGGGGGTACGTCGGGTCGGCGAACTTCGACAGCCTGAGCCTGCGGCACAACCGCGAGGTCGGGCTGGCGATCACCGGCCCGGCCGTCGGCGATTTGGAGCGGGAGATTTTCCAGGCCGACTTCGCCACGGTCCCGGAGCTGACCGAGCCGCTCGACATCTCGCTGACCGACTGGCTGGCCGAACTGGCGGCTGCGGCCGCGGGCTGAACCTCCGCGACGGAAACGGGTTCCGCCCGGCCCGTCGCCCAAGCACCCGGCCGCGGTCGTCTGTGGCTTTGTTCCCTCCCCCCTTGGGGGGGAGGGTTAGGGAGGGG
>NZ_JCABYM010000087.1:0-2351 GCF_059499385.1 Limnoglobus sp.
TGCGAACCATTTCCCGCGGTGCGAACGTCCCATGCCGGCCAACGACTTGCGGCGACGGACGGGCACGTCGGCGGCGTGCGAACCATGCGAACCATTGGCGGCGAGACGCTCGACGTGCCGGGGCAGACCTCACGAAAGGATTACTGTGTAGACTGGCGGCATGGCCAAGGTGTATGACCTGCCCTACGGTCCGGCCGTCCTGCTCGACGTGGCGGGCGAACTGTCTTGGGCCGACATCGAGCGAGTGGCCGGCGACCGGCTCGCCGACGGGGTGACAGTGTGTGTCCGCCCGCCCGGCCCGAACACTCGTCGGGGCGGTCACTTCTTCCACATCCGTCGCACCGCCGACGGGTTCGTGTTCCGCACCTTCGACCGTGTCGACGTGCTAACCTTGCGGACCTCCGACGAGTGTGCGGCGTTCCTGAACCACGTCACCGGCCGCCGGTACAGCCCCGAGATGTGGGCCGTCGCCCAAGCCGCGAATCTGCGTGCGGATGACCCCGGGCCGTTAGGCTCCTGACGGGTCGCGCTGGCGACGGACCCACTCCGCAGCCGCCTGCGGCTTCAGGCCCGACAGGACAGTGTCTCCGTCCGGACCAACCGCCGACCACTCGAACTTGGTGTTGAGCAGCAAGCCGATGGTCGCGGCATGTTGCCGGAGCAACTCTGCTCGGGCATCGCGACCGCGCGGCAACTTCTCGTAACCAGCTACTAGCAGCCGTCGGTTTTCGTGTCTGGCGATGCAGATGAACGGCGGCGTTGGTCCGTCGATGAGCGTGACTGAGCCGTACCGTTCGGCGATGTCCCGACCGACGCAGCGGTGCCCAAGCCGCAATACCTCGGCCACGAAATTCGTGTAGGCTCGGAGCGTCGCCCCGCCTCGAACCGACTGGTCCAGCCGTCGGATACCGGCGGGGTTATGTAGTCGCGTGAGTTTGCCGTAATTGCCCGCTTCTGTCTTGTACTGCCCGCCGGCGAGCGGGATGACCCCGTGACACAGGTCGTACCCCTTATACCCGACCGGCTCAGGCGTGTCCTTCTTCCTCCTCAGCGGCGCGTGCAGCCAATGGTTGTCACGAATCCGAGCGAGTTCGTAAGCGTCGAAGACATGGATGCCGTGGATAGTCGGGTGTCGAAATGCTTTTGACTCGTGACGCCGTATTTCCCAGACAAGGACCACTACGAAATCTCGACCTCGCTGCACGTCTTTGATCAGAGTGTCGAAGTTGGCTGCTATCTCCTCGGCTCGGACGTCCACAGCTTTGACTTCTAGCCTCGCACACGTTCGTCCGTCAGCATCTCGCACGACTAGGTCCGGGTATTTGTTCGCTAGGACGTAGCACAGGCTCGCCCCGCGCGCCGCAAGTGGGACGTTGGCGGTGATCGCCCGGCCGAGTTCATACTCCAGCAACGGGCCAATGCGGGTCCGCACGTCCGACAAGTTAGCTTGGTTCTGTGGCAGACGTTCGTCGTCGAACAGGGTGTACTGGACGGGCATCGACTCCCGGTTCAGCCAGTCGCAGAGCGTCGGGAACAACTCAGAGGCTAGCCGAGTCGTAACCGTTGCCGGGTCGTAGTGTGCGCCTTGGAGTAAGAGGAGGTCAGCCCACGACTCAGACATCGTGTCTCCCCCCGCTGCCCGGGGCCAGCAGGTCACGGACCAGTAGGTCGCGGGCGGCGGTCGCCAACCGGTCGGCCCGTTCGGCCGCCCGCCGGCTGTCGGCCCGGACCGCCTCCGCCTCGACCTCGGCCTCGCGTAGCCGGCGGAGCAGCCGCCGTTGTTCGCCTGGTGGCGGGCACGGCAGCCGCACGTCCATCACTGCCGCGCGGTTCAGCCGGGGCCGGCCGATGCCCGTGACCAAGTGAACCACCTGCCCGTAAGCCAGGTCGGACCGCAGCAGGGCGGCCAGCAGCTCGGGTAGCATGGCCGGCCGGCCGGCGGTCGCGTCTCGGCGGGGCACCAGCACCAAGCACTCAGCCGACGCATACGCCTCGTCCAGGTCTGGCGGCAGCAGGCACACCTTCCGCAGTTCCGGCCGCATCTTGGCAAACAGGATGTCGCCGGCCAACGCCCGCCGCACCGCACTCTTCAGCCCGACCCCGCCCACCACCTCCGGGGAACACCGGCCGGTGTGGGCCTCGATGTTGGCCAGCCCGAGGTAGGTCAGTTCTTCGTCGGGCAGCTCCTGGGACGGCACCACAGCCTCGTTCCGCACCTCGCACAGTTCGGCGACCGTCCGCAGTGGGAACGGGCTGGCCCGCAGCGCGGCAGCGGCCGCAGCCCGAGCCGGGTGGTGGAAGGCGGGGTCGAGCCGCAACCCGGCGGCGAACCCGCGGCCAGTGGGGACCGG
>NZ_JCABYM010000088.1:0-38556 GCF_059499385.1 Limnoglobus sp.
TGGTGAGGGAGGTTTGACCCCCTCACCCTAACCCTCTCCCCCGCAGAGCCGGGGGAGAGGGGACAAAACCCGGTGGGCCTCGAAGACTCGGCCCACCCTACAAAAACCGCCACCGAGTACCCGGAATGCCATTTCATACCCACACCCTCCCGAACGGCCTCGAGATCATCGGCGAGACGCTGCCGACTTCCCGCTCCGTCGGCGTCGGGTTCTACGTCCGGTCCGGCAGCCGCGACGAGGTCGGGCCGGAGAGCGGCGTGTCGCACTTCCTCGAACACATGCTGTTCAAGGGGACGCCCAACCGTAGTGCCCTCGACGTGAACCTGCACTTCGACCGGATCGGCGCGAAGTCGAACGCGTACACCGAGTACGAGACGACCGTGTACTACACGGCCGTGCTACCTGAATATCTGCCGACGGCTGTAGACATCCTCGCGGACATCCTGCGGCCGAGCCTGCGGCCGGAGGACTTCGACACGGAGAAGCAGGTCATCCTGGAAGAGATCGGCATGTACGCGGACATGCCGCCGTTCGACGCGAGCGACAAGGCCCGGAAGATTTACTTCGGCGACCACCCGCTGGGGAACAGCATCCTCGGCAGCGTCGAGAGCATCACGGCCCTGACCCGCGACCAGATGCAGGGCTACTTCGACCGCCGGTACGCGGCCGGGAACGTCGTCGTGGCGGCGGCCGGGGCGTTCGACTGGCCGAGCTTCGTGGCGCTCGTCGGGGCGAAGTGCGGGCACTGGAACCGCGGCCAGCCGCCGCGGTCGAGCCTGACGCCGGCGCGGCCGACGACCGGGTCGCACGTCATCGTGAAGGAGGGCGTGAGCCAGGAGCACGTCATGGTCATGGCCCCCGGCCCGGCGGTCGAGGACCCGACCCGGTACGCGGCGGACGTGCTGGCGACGATCATCGGCGACGACACCGGCAGCCGGTTCTACTGGGAGCTGACGCACCCCGGCCGCGTCGAGGCGGCCGGGTACGGGATCGACACGAACCAGGCGAACGGCACGCTCGGCGGGTACTTCAGCTGTGACCCGGAGAACGCGACGGAGAACCTGGCCATCGTCTCGAAGGTCCTCCGCGACGTGCAGGCGAACGGCGTGACGGCCGAGGAACTGGCGGTGGCGAAGAGCAAGATCGCGTCGCGGCTGGTGCGGCGGTCCGAGCGGCCGATGGGCCGGATGGGGGCGATCGCGAGCGCCTGGCTCAACAACCGCGAGTACGACGACATCGACACGGAACTGGCCCGCTACGAGGCGGTGACGCCCACGGCCGTCCGCGACCTGCTCGCCCGGTTCCCGATCCACGAGCCGACCGTCGTGGCCTACGGGCCGCTCGGGGCCGTGTGACGGCGGGCGGCTACTTCTTCATCGCGACGAGGATTTCCAGCGTCAGCCGGTCCTGGTCGGCCTTCTCCAGGCCGAGCTTCTCCTCGTCGTTGAACTCCTTCACGTACATCCCGACGACGCGGCTCAGCTCGCCCATCGGCAGCGCGCTCAGGTCGTACACCCCGGCCGACGACAGCCGGCCGATCAGCTTCTGCGTCAGGTGGTCGCGGTAGTACTCGAACGGGTCGGTCATCCGCAGCGTCAGGGCCGTCTGCTCCGCGTCGGAGTTCGCGGCCGCCTGCCCGGCGTTGAAGTCGATCGTCCCGGTCCACGGCTTGCCCTGCTGCGGCCGGACGGTCGCCCCCATGCCCAGCGGCGTCGCCCGGACCGGGTGCGGCACGGCCCCGCCCTTCTGCGGGAACAGGCCGCTCTTCGGCTGCTCCAGCGGCTGCGGCCGCTGGGCCACGGCCATGATCCCGGACCGCGGCGGCGGGGTCGGCGTCAGCCCGGACGGGGCCTTCACCACCCGCGTGAACACCGCCAGCGGCGGCTGGTCCAACACCGTCGGCGGCAGCACGCCGACGGCGCGGAACCCGTTCATCAGCTTCACGTCGAACCCGGCCGGCGGCCCCGGCTTCGCCCCCTCCGGCGGCGGCGCGGCCGGCTCCCCCTGCGCGACCACCTTCTCCAGCGTCGCCCGGTACTGCTCCTTGTCCCGGAACTTCGTGTTCAGCGGCAGCCAGGCGTCCCGGTCCCGCGAGATGACCTGGTCGTGCGCCAAGACCATGAACTCCGTCACCTTGTCGTTGCCGAACAGCTCGTCGAGCGGCCCGAACCCGAGGACCTCGGCCAGCACCTGCTCGGTCATCTTCTCCCGCTCCGACCGGTGGAGCGTGCCGGCCTCCTGGTCGAGGAAGACTTCGACGACCCGCTTCGCCTCCTGCCGGACCAGAGAAATCGGCTTGTGGCGCGACTTGGCGAGGTCGATGCGTTCGGTCACGCGGGCGACGGCCCGCTTCTTGAGGGCGTCGTGTCCGTTGCCGAGGCCGGGCGTCCCGCGGACCGAGTTGGACTTGGACAGGGGGGAGCCGGAACCGGCCATCGCGGGCACCTCGGGGGGAAGTCAACCGTTTAAAAGCGTAGAACGGGTTTCCGACAGGCGGCCGGGATTCCGGCCGCGATTTCCGACACCGGGGTAAGGTTTCCCGTCGGGGTGTAGAATAAGCCTCCAGTTCGATCGCCCGATTTACCCCCGGACCGACGATGACCGCGAGCGAGTGGGAGACGACGGGCGACCTCGACGCGATGTTGACCGCGATCAAAAAGCGGGCGAGCGACCGGAAGATGTTGCTGTTCGCGTGCGGGTGCTGCCGGCTGGTGGACGGGCAGCTGCCCGGCGTCGGCGGCCTGGCGGCACGGTTCGAGAAGGACGCGGACCGGCCGATGGGCCGGGACGAGAAGTTCTCCCTGCTGTCGGCCGTGTTCCAACTCGCGTCCGGCGAGCCGCAGCAAATCCTGACGTGGCTGCTCGGCGGGACGGACCAAAGCCCGTGGCTCCTGGCGTCCCGCGTCGCCGGCCTGTTGCGGAACTTCCAGAACGCCCGGCGGGCGTCCGCCGACCCGTTCGTCGATCACTGGGCCGAGCAGGCGGCCGTCCTCCGCGAGCTGCTCGGCAACCCGTTCCGCCGCCCCGCCTTCGACGCCGAGTGGCGGACCGACACGGCCGTCGGGGTGGCAACGGCCGTGGAGGCGGACGCGGCCTGGGACCGGATGCCGATCCTCGCCGACGCGCTGCAGGACGCCGGGTGCGAGGACGCGGCCGTCCTCGCACACTGCCGCGACCCGCGCGCCGCCCACCGCCGCGGGTGCTGGGTGCTGGACGAAGTCCTCGGCCGGCCCTGAGCCATCCGCCGGCGTCTCCCTATAATCTCGGAACGTCTCGAAAATCTCGCGGCGGTGGAAACGAATCGCTTGGAAGCCCGACCGGATACCCCCGCATGGCCGCCGCTCCGCCCGAACCCCGCAAACTCGACTGGCTGGCCGCCGTCCTCAGCTACCTGCTGCCGGGGCTGGGGCAGGTGCTGCAAGGCCGGGTCGCGAAGGGCGTGCTGTTCTTCGTCAGCCTGTACACGCTGTTCTTCTACGGCATGGCCCTCGGCGCGATGAAGAACGTCTGGCTGCCGCCGGCGTCCGCGGTGAAGAACCTCGCCCCGGTCGAGATCGGCGTCGGCCGGCTGTCGTTCACGTCCGACGGGGTGGTGAAGTCGCTGTCGTACCGCCCGCAGTTCCTCGGCCAGTTCTGGATCGGGGCGGCGGCGTGGCCGGCGGTGCTGCAATACCTCGCGGACACCGACCCGGTCGTGAGGCCGAACGGCCTGCCGGTCGTCGGCCATTACATGGCCACCCCGCCGGACGACGAGCTGCAGAAACTGCAACGCGACGGCAACAAGCGGTGGGACCTCGGCTGGGTGTACACGCTCATCGCCGGGGTGTTGAACCTGCTCGTGATCTACGACGCGCTCGCCGGCCCGGCCGTCCGGGACGACGAGGAGGACGAGAAGGACAAGGCGAAGGCGAAGCCGCCGGAAGCGGCGACCGCAAAACCGGAGGGCGTGGCGTGAGCCTGTTCGCCGTCAGCATCTATTGGGACCTGCCCGTCCTGCTCGTGGTCGTGAGCCTGGTGTACAGCGCGACCCGGCACGACCGGTGGGACCGCATTTTCCGCGAGGCATTCCGCTGGGGCACGCAGATCGCCGGGTTCCTGGCGATGGTCGGCGTCGGCCTGTACCTGCTCTCGACTTATCTTTGACCGTCCAGGTAGCGGCGGAAATTCACCACCTCGATCGGGAACGGCACGCCCGCGGCGACTTTGGGGAAGTGCCGATCGACGAACCCCATGAGCGCGGCCGCGTCCCACGTCATCGGCCGCAGGTCGTTCGACTTCAACAGAACCAGTTTCGTGGCGTTCCGCACTACCGCGACCCGTAGGGCGATGGAGTCGGTCGTCACGTCCCAGGTGTGCGGCAGCCGGTCCGGGCGGCGCTCGTCCTCCTTTGCGAACGCGAAGGCGTCGAGGACTTCCACGTCCTTGCGGGTGACGAGGGACGCGAGCAGGTCGCCGGCGACGTTGAGCGCCCGCACGGCGGCCCAGTGCGCCGCCTCTTCGCCGACGGCGTGCAGCTTGTCGAACGCGCGGACGCCGTCGGCGATGTCGCCGCCGCCGGGGACGAGCAGCACCGGGCCAGGGTGATCGGCGAGCCACTGGTTCAGCCCGTCGCGGAGGGCCGGGTGGTCGTACAGGCTGCCGCCGAGTTTGACGACGATCATGGGTTGTCTCGGAAACGTCTACCCGTGGCGATGGCGAGCGTCGTGGCGTGAGCACGACGTGCCTCCAACCGGCAATGACCGGCTTTGTGGAACCCTGAGCGGAAGCGACGGGGTGTTGCGCAACACCCCGTCGCTTCCGCTCAGGGTTCCACAAACAATGACATCCCGTCCCCCCGATTCGGAGGCACGTCGCGCTTACGCCGCGACGCTCGCCGTTGCGACGGCATCACGTCAGCGGCCGCTCCTTCGCCAGCACGGCGACGGCATACGCCGTGGCCGCCGTCGACCGCTCCGGCCCGAGACGCTCGGTGAGTGAAACCACCGGTGTTAGCGACGATGGGTCGAGGTCACAGACTCGACGGGCGAGGAATTCTCCGCTCCCGGAGATAATGCACGCCGCCGGGTCGTTGAACATTCGCCGAAGCTTCGCGTTGAGGATGCGCCGTATCTTGTCAGCGCTACTACGGATGTGCATTCGCTGTTGGTCGGCGATCCCCTCCGCGAGAGTGCGAGTGACTTCCTCTGAAATCAACTCCGGGTCGCCGCCAACCATCCGACTCATCCGCGCGTGGGCGTGCTTTCGCGTCGCCGGCCGGCCGTCGGCCGTGTCCGAATCGGTCGGGTCTTCGGCGACTGCCCCGGTCAGGAGGTACGCATCCAAAGTCGTGGCGAACAGTTCGGCCGCCCCGCCGAACCCCATGAACGCACACACCGGTGTTCGCCGCACGCCGGTGTATATCAACTCCCCCATCGGCATCCGGTCGTAGTCCGTCTTGCCAGTCGGGCACGGCACGCCGTCGAGGATCGGGATCACGTCGGTCGTCGTCGAGCCGATGTCGAGGAGGATCGCCGGGCCGCTCGGCACGTAGGCGCTTCCCACGAACGTCGCCAGCGCGTGCCAGTTCGACGCCGCCACCTTCAGGTACTGCTCCTTCGCCTCGTTCGTGTCGAGGAACGCCCCGTCCGTGGACCACACCCGTACCGGCCGGCAGCGACTGACGTTCATCACCGCCGTGACGATGTGCCGCACGCCGTCCCGCTTCGTCTCGAAGCAGTCGCACAGCTCGCCGGTCATCGTGACGGCCAGCTCGTCCGCCTCCGGGAAGCGGCCGACCAACTCGCCGAGCGCCGCGGCCAGCTTCTCCGGCTGCTTCCAGAGCGGGAACGCCACCGATGCGGCACGGCCGTCGGTGGCGGCCGCCTTCAGGTTCGCCCCGCCGATGTCCAGCCCTAAAATCGTGGGAGTCATTCTCCCCAGAAGATACAAGGTCCGCGAATGTCCCGCTACCTCGTCGGCATCGACCTCGGCACGACCAACATCGCCCTCGCCTACGTGGACACGGCCGAGAAGGTAAGGGCCGCCGGGCCGAAGCTGCACACGTTCGACGTGCCGCAGCTCGTCGCCGCCGGGCAGGTCGGCGAGCAGCCGCTCTTGCCGTCGTTCCTCTACCTGCCGGGGCCGCACGACCTGCCGCCGGGCAGCGTCGATCTGCCGTGGAAAAAGGATGCCACCGAGGCCGTGGGCCTGTTCGCGCGGAACCACGGGGCGAAGGTTCCGGGGCGGCAGGTGTCGAGCGCGAAGTCGTGGCTGTGCCACGCCGGGGTGGACCGCACGGCCCCGCTGCTGCCGTGGGGCGCGCCGCCGGACGTGCCGCGGCTGTCGCCGCTGGAGGTGTCCACGCGATACCTCCGCCACCTGATCGACGCCTGGAACTTCAAGAAGACCAAGTCCCCGGACGAGCGGCTGGAAGAACAGCAGGTCGTCATCACCGTCCCCGCGTCGTTCGACGACGTGGCCCGCAACCTCACCGCCGACGCCGCGAAGCAAGCGGGGTTCAAGCACGTCTCGCTCCTCGAAGAACCGCAGGCGGCGTTCTACGCCTGGCTCGGCACGCGGCCGGCGAAGGAGGCGACGAAGCTCAAGCCGGGGATGCGGTGTCTCGTCGTGGACGTGGGCGGCGGGACGAGCGACTTCAGCCTGATCCGGGCCGGCGAGGAGGGCGGCGAGCTGACGTTCCTCCGCGACGCGGTCGGCGACCACCTGCTGCTCGGCGGCGACAACATGGACCTGGCGCTCGCGAAGGCGGTCGAGGCGAAGCTGCCCGGCGGGAAGGTGGACGCGGCGCAGATCGGCGGCCTCGTGCAGGCGTGCCGGAACGCGAAGGAGGCGATGCTCGTGCCGAAGCCGCCAGCCGCGTTCCCGGTCACGGTCGTCGGCCGCGGCCGGTCGGTCGTCGGCGGCACGATCTCCGTGCCGATCACCGCCGCCGACGTATCGGCCGCGATCTTCGACGGATTCTTCCCGGAAGTGCCGCTGTCCGCCGAGCCGACCCGCGTGAACCGCGCTGGCTTGCAGGAGATGGGCCTGCCCTACGTCGCCGACCCGGCGGTGACGAAGCACCTGGCCGCGTTCGTCCGCGAGCACGCCGGGGACGCGAAGATCGACGCCATCCTGTTCAACGGCGGCGTGTTCCAGCCCGACGTGCTCCGTGACCGCCTCCTCGACGTGATGCGGCCGTGGTTCGGCGGGAAGTGGAAGCCGCTGGTCCTTACGTCGCCGTCGCTCGACCTCGCCGTGGCGTGGGGGGCGGCGTACTTCGCGTGGCTGAAGCACACCGGCGGCAAGCGGATCGGCGGCGGCATCCCGCGGTCGTACTACATCGGCCTGTCCACCTCGGATCGCGGATCGCGGAACGCGGAACGCGAACCCGTACCGAGTACCGAGTACCGAGTACCGAGTACCACGGTGCTATGCGTCGTCCCCCGGCACATGGACGAGGGGCAGCAGGTCGATTTGAAGGAGCCGGAGTTGGAGCTGACGCTCGGCCGACCGGTCATGTTCCCGCTGTACTCGTCCACCGTCCGCGAGGACGCGGCCGGGGAGCTGCTGCACCTCTCGCCGGACCAGTTGCTGCAACTGCCGCCGCTGCACACGATGCTCCGCGGCGGGAAGCGGAGCGGCACGAAGCAGGTTCCCGTCACGCTCAGTGCGAAGTGTACCGAGATCGGCACGCTGGAACTGGCGTGCGTGACGCGGGAGAACAACCGCTGGAAGCTCGAGTTTAACGTGCGGGAAGTGCTCGACGCCGCACCGAGCGAGACGCCCGCGGAGGAGACGCCGACGGTCATCGACGTGTGGCCGGACGACAAGGTGCAGGCGGCGCTGGACCTGATTCACAAGACGTTCGTGCCCGGCAAGCCGCACGCCCCGCCGCCGCAGGAGCTGACGAAGGCACTGGAGGCGGCGCTCGACGGCGGCCGCGCCGACTGGCCGACCGGCCTGTGCCGCCGGCTGTGGGACGGGTTCAACGACGTGGCCGAACACCGCACCCGCGGCCCGGCGTTCCTGTCGCGGTGGTACAACCTCGTCGGGTTCTGCTTGCGGCCGGGGTTCGGCGACCCGCTCGACCGCTACCGCGTCGAGGCGCTGTGGAAGCTCATCACCGCGACGACCGCCGCGGGGTCGAAGCAGCCGACGGTCGTGGAGGGCGGGGCCGACTACTGGATCATGTGGCGGCGCGTCGCCGGCGGACTGAACACGGCCCTTCAACAGAACCTCTGGGCCAAGCTGCGGCCGGTGCTGCTGCCGTCGAAGACGAAGCCGCCGGCGAAGCCGAGTAACAACGAGCTGGCCGAGATGTGGCGGGTCGTCGCGTCGCTCGAACGGCTCGACGCGAAGACGAAGGAAAGCCTGGGAAACGAGTTGCTCCAGCAGTTGAACAAGCAGCCGGTCCCGACCTATCTGTTCTGGTCGCTAACGCGACTGGGGGCGCGGGTGCAACTCTACGGACCGCTGAACACGCTCCTGCACCCGAGCGTGGTGGAGCGGTGGCTGGAAGCGCTCATCGACTTCCGCCCGGCGACGGACCACGAGATCATGGGCTGGGCGTTCTGCCTGGCGCAGCTCGCCCGGCGAAGTGGCGTCCGGGCCGTGGACGTGAGCGACGACCACCGCGACGGCATCGCGAAGCTGTTACACACGCTCCGCGTCCCGGCCGGGTGGCCGAAGATGGTGGAGGAGGTCGTCGCGACCGGCGGCGACGACCAGTCGCAGCTCTTCGGCGACACGCTCCCCATCGGCCTGCGCCTGAGCCAATAGGGAACGACCGAAAGCCCACCCGTCGCTTCGAGGGGTGGGGTTCGCGCTCATCCCATTTTGTACGTCGCGACCTTGTTGTGCCCCGCGAGCACGAGCGAGTCGAACGTCGGGGTGACGCTGATGTCGTGGACGTGCATCGCCACTTTCTCCTGCTTCAGCACCTTCTTGCCGGCCACGTCCAGGAACGCGACGAACCCCTCGCCGGCCCCGCCGACTGCGAGCAGCCACGCCCCGTCCGGGGCGTACGCGAGCTTGTTCACCAGCCCCTTCGACTTGTCGAGCACCAGCTCCGCCACCCGCTTCTCGGCCCGCCAGTCGAACACCTCGACCCGGCCGTTCGCCTCCAGGTGGTCGATGTTGCCGATCTTCCCGGTGCCGCCGACGGCCAGGTGCGCGCCGTCCGGCGAGAACGCCAGCGACCGCGCCCCGCCGATCGAGTGCAGCCGCTGCACCGGGTCCCAGGTGTACATGACCGGCGCTTCCACTGTCTTCAGTTGCTTGCCGCTCGCCACGTCCCAGACGACGACCTTCGCCGTCTTGTCCGCGGTGGCGAGGTGCTTGCCGTCGGGCGAGAACGCGACCGCGTACAGCATCGAACTGAAATGATGCGGCGTCTTCTCGGCGTGGCCCCGCAGCTCCCGCACGAGTTTCCCGCTCGCCGCGTCCCACAACTTGCAGACCATGTCGTCCGCGACGCTCGCCACGAGCTTCCCGTCCGGCGACACGGTGACCTGCCGAATCCACTTCGCGTGCGCGTCGAGCCGGCGGAGTTCCTTCTTCTTCTCCGTGTCCCACCAGACGAGCTTGCCGTCGTACCCCCCGGAGACGAGCGCCGTCCCGGCGAGGGCGAGGGTGGTGACGTAGCTGCCGTGGGCGTACAACTCCGTCGGCTCGAACTTCGCGGCGGCCAGGTCGCCTTCCGTGACCTTGAAGTCGGACGACCCGAGGAACACGCGGCCCGTGCCGGGAATTCGGGCGACGGCGAACGCGACGGCCGGCCGGCCGTGGTCCTTGACGAGCTTCAGCGATTCGGGGTTGGGTGCGGTCATGGGAGTGAGGTGCGTGGGGGTGGGGTGGGAAGGAGGGAAGCGTCGGGCGGCATCAAGCCATCAGCCAGTCAATCGACAGCCGCCAGCCGGGGACGGCCGGTTCCGCGTCGGCCTCGGCCCCGGCGGCGAACTCCGCGACCGACCCGTCGGGCCGGTAGCGGCGGACGACGCCGGCCACCGGGTCCACGTCCCAGACGACGAGCGTGCCGGCTTCAAAATACTCGGCCCGCTTCGCGGCCATCTCCGTCTCCGCCGCCGGGCCGTAGTCGTTCTCGCTGCGGACCTCGACCGCGAAGTCGGGCGCGCCGCGAATGAACTCCATTGGGTTCGTGGGAAGCGGACCGGTGTAGTACGCCGCGTCCGGGGAGAACGACTCGCGGCCGGTCGAGAGTTCGGGCACGGCGAACCCGGTCCCGTCCGTGAACGCGAGGCCGCGGCCGGTCTTCTCGGCGTGATCGTCCAGTTGACGGTAGATGCGGGCGGCGACCCGGCTCGGGCGGAATCCGGTGGCCATGTACCTGACGATCCTTCCGTCGATGAGTTCGGCCTTGCCCTCGACCCGCATCAGGTCGGCGAGCGTAGCGCGGGGAAATGCAATCGTCAGGCTCATCGAATCCGCCCTCGAAGTCTTCCTCATGCTACCCGCGGCCGGTGGGGTTCGCAACCGTCACTCGTCGGGCAAGCGGCCGTGCTCGACCAGGTAGCGCATGTCGGCCGGGCAGTTCTCCCACGCCGTCTGGTACGCCGGCTCCAGCGGCACGTCCACGTAGTAGTCCGCGTCGAGCCACGCCGGCATGTCCCGGAGCGCGGCCCCGACCCGGAACGGTTCGAGGTACGCCACCGGCGGCAGCTCGGCCGCCACGTCGCCGACCTGGTACGAGGCCATCAACAGCGGCTCGCCGGGCGGCAGGTCGAACGGCGTCTCCGTCTCGGTGAGGCCGTCCCAGATCAACTCGTGGAGGCCGTGCGGGTCGCGGGCCGTCGGCGGGAACGGGTCGATCACCAGGACGTTCACCCCGGCCCGGAGGAATTCGAGCGTCTTGTCGAGGAACGCCGCGATCGACCGCTGGCCCGCCTTGTTCCCCGGCGACACGATCTCGACGATGCACACGACCTCGCCCATCCGGTGCCGCACGGCGACCCGGCTGGCCCGCCGTACCAGGGCTTGCGCCTGCGCCTCCACCCGCATCCGCGTGTCCGGTTTCGTCGATGTGGCCGTCGCCGCCTTGCCCTTCAAACTCGGCCGGGGCTTCTTCCGCACCCGCTCGACGGACAACACGTCGGGGACGAGGCCGGCGGCGTGCTGCTCGACGAGCGCGGAGAACCCGGCCGGCAGCAGCCCGGCGTTCAACCGGTCACTGATGGCGGTCGCCCACCGTTGATGGAAATGGTGGTACAGGTTCGGCTCGACCCGCGACCAGTCGTGCATCGGCATGGCGGTCCCTCCCGAACCTATCCTATCACCCCCGCATCGGGGATGGGTTCAAGAGTCATCGGCCGGCGGGCGGCTTCGCCTCGGGGACGAGTTCGACGGGCGGCGGCTGGCCGAGGGCCTGCCCCGGATGGCCGAGGGCGCGGTAGAGGCGGAACTGGGCGCGGTTGTGGTCGCCGACGGCCTGGTAGTAGTCGCGGTACGCCTGGTCGAGCGCCGCGACCGCTGCGACCGCCTCCTGCGGGCGAAACACGAGGATCAGCTGCTCGCCGACCCGCTTCGTCTGCCCCAGCCCCTGCAGGTTCTTCTCGGCCGTGGCGGTCGCGTCCGCAAGCCCGGCTTCGGCCGCCTTCAGCCGGTTCGCCGTGCGGGTCAACTGCGCGTGCGCCTGCACGATCTCGGCGGAAACCGTGTCCTGGACGCGGAGCAGTTCCAGCAGCGCCCGGCGGTTGTCGCTCTCCCGCTCGCGGACGGCGGCCCGGTTCCCGAACCCGAGGCCCTGCACCTCCCACACGGCTTGCAGGTCGAGGCTGAACCGCGCGCCGAAGTCCTGCACGTCGTCGTTCACGCCGCCGCCGAAGTACCCGCCGGCCAGCCCCGGCGTGTTCGACCCGACGCCGCGGGCCGCGACCGTCGGGTAGTACGGCCGCCGCTTCTCCTGCTTCACCCGGACCAGCGCCGCCTGCACGACCGCCTGTTGGGACGCGAGTTCCGGCCGGTGCGTCAGCCCGGCGGCGAGCAGCCCGTCGAGCGGGGCGGCCGCGTCGATCAGGCTCACGACCAGCGCCGGCTCCTCGGCCGGCTCGACGAGCGTGCCGGGTTGCAGCCGCAGCAGCCGGACGAGGTCGGCGCTGGCGACCTGCCACCGCTCGTGGGCCGCCTCCAGCGCCTGCCGCCGCCGCGCGGCCTCGGCCTTCGCCCGGTTTACCTCCACGTCCGGCGTCAGGTCGGGGGCCAGCTTCTCCGTGCGGGAGACGAGGTCGTCCGCCCGCCGCAGCGACTCGACCGCGCCGGCCACGTCCCCCCGCGCCTGCTGGACGTTGAAGTACGCGACCGCCACGGCCAGCGCCGTGTCGTTCCGGACGGCCTGCTCGTCCGCCCGGACGGCCCGCAACACTTGCTTCGCGGCCAGCGGGGCGTAGATCGCGTCCGTCACCGCGATGACCGCCTGCGGCCCGGCCCCGAGGAGGAACGAGGACCGGCTGGTCGTGAACACCGTGCCGACGATGTCTTGAATCTGCCCGTCGTGCCGGAAGTAATCGACGCCGAGGTTCAGGTTCGGCAGCCGTAGCGCGGTCGCGCGGTCGAGCTGGGCGGAGGCGGCCCGCACCCGCTCGGCGGCGACCTGCACGTCGATGGGGTTCGCGTTCGCCAGCGCCAGGGCCGTCGCCAGGTTGATCGGCATCGGCCCGGCGGCCGGCTTCTCGCCGACGACCTCCTCCGCTTTCGCCGGCCGGATGTCCGCGGCCGGCGGGGCCTTCACCGGCGGCGGCGGGCCGACCTTCCCGGCGATGGGGATCGGCAGCGTCTGGTCGTCGAACGTGGCGCACGCCGGCACGCCGAGGACGCCGACCGTCGCGAGCCATCCGGCCAGTCGTCGCGTTCGAGTCGAGCCGACCATCCCTTCCCCCTGCCGACATGAGTTCGTGTCAGCATTATCGGAAGAGATGAGGGGCCGACTCCACGAAGAACCCGCTAATCCCGCGGGCCTTCGCCAGCCTCCCCAGGTTCCGCTGGCCGCGGGTCCGTCGGGCGGGGTAGAATTCTCCGCCCAATCCGCGAGGGACTTTCATGCGAACGATTCAGGCGATGGTGACGGCGGCCGTACTTTGTTTCGCCGCGGCGCGGGCGGACGACGCCTACCCCAACGGCCGACTGCTCGTCGAGCCGGCCGACCTTGCGAAGTCGAAGGCCGTCGTCCTCGACGCCCGCGACCGGGCGAAGTACGACGCCGGCCACGTCCCCGGCGCGGTCTGGGTCGATCACGCGGAGTGGGCGAAGGCGTTCGGCGACGGCACGGACGCGGCCGGGTGGGGCAAGAGGGTCGGCGCGCTCGGCATCGCCGCGGACACGCCGGTGGTCGTGTACGACGACAACTTCGCGAAGGACGCGGCCCGGATTTGGTGGGTGCTCCGGTACTGGGGCGTCGCGGACGTTCGGCTGCTCAACGGCGGGTGGGTCGGGTGGCAGGCCGGGAAGCACCCGACCGCGACCGCCGCGCCGGCCGTCACGCCCGCGGCGTTCGCGGCCGTCGCCGCCCCGGACCGGCTGGCCACAAAGGACGACCTGCTAAAGTCGCTGGCCGGCGGGACGCTCCAGGTCATCGACGCGCGGTCCGAGGCCGAGTTCTGCGGGACGGACGCCCAGAAGAACAAGAAGGCCGGGGCCGTGCCGGGGGCGAAGCACCTCGAGTGGATCGACCTGATCGACAAGCCGACGCACCGGTTCAAGCCGCCGGCGGAGTTGCAGAAGCTGTTCGCTGCCGCCGGGGTGAGGCTCGACCGGCCGACGGCCACGCACTGCCAGTCCGGCGGCCGGGCCGCGGTCATGGCCTACGGGCTGGAGCTGATGGGCGCGAAGGACGTGCGGAACTACTACCGCAGTTGGTCCGAGTGGGGCAACGCGGACGACACGCCGGTCGTGAAGCCGGACGCGAAGAAGAAGTAGCCCTCACTTCAATTTCGGCACGACGGCCGTGAGGGACGCAGCCGCCGGCGTCGGCCGCGCGAGGTAGATCGCGTTGAGGCAGATGAACTCGGCGTCCGGCCGGTGGAACAGCGACGCCGGGCCGTCCGTCAGCCGGTCGAACAGCTCCCGGTTCGGCGGCGACAGGTGCGGGTAGACGAGCGACCGCAGGTGGCGGACGTGGTGCCGGAGGAACGCGACCGTCGGCCGGTCGAACGGGGCGGCGCGGTCGATGGCGTGCGTCACCCGCTTGACCGTCCCGAACCCGCACGCCTTGAGCACGCGGCGGAGCCGGCGGGCCGGGGAGAGCTTGCCGCCGCTGCCGTACCGCTCGACGCACGCCCGGTGGACGGCCGCCGGCAGCGCCGCCTCCAACTCGACCGGCCACGGCAGCACGACGTGGTGGAACTCGTCCACTTCCAGGATCGCGACCAGCCCGTCCGCCGTCACCACCCGCCGCATTTCCCGCACCGCGGCCGTCGGGTCGAGGCTGATGAGGCTCTGCGCGGACCAGACCACGTCGAACGAGGCGTCCGCGTAGGGAAGCCCGTAAGCGTCGGCCTGTCGCACCTCCTTCGCGGGAACGTCGGCGAGCCGCTGCGCCGTTTCTCGGACGGCGTTCTCGTCCGCGTCCACGGCCACGATCCGGCCGCCGTCGCCGAGGCGGGCCGCGAGCCGGGCGGTGTAGAACCCGTTGCCGCACGGCACGTCCAGGACGCGGGCGTGCGGCGGAATCGGCAGGCCGTCGAGAATCTGGAACAAGTTCTTCTCGAACGCGCGGTGAAAGGCGTTCTGATACTTCTCCGACGCGGACAGCCGCCGCGCGGCCGGTAGGCCAACCATGTTCGACCTCGGGGGACCGGTCGGCGGCCGTCGTGCCGCCCGCGTGGGTGTCCGCAACCGACGTGCCGCGCGGGGTTCCACGTCCCTTCTCCTGCCGTGGCATCCCTCTTGCTCGGAATCCCCCGTGTCCCGCGTGATCTCTCCTTCACGCAGATTTTTGAGATGCCGGAGAGATGACATGGACGCGACGGGCGGGCAGGCGCGGGGGAGTTTCCGCGCCGAGGTGGGCGAGTTGGTGCGGACGGCCGTGCGGTCGTGGCGGATGGTCCCGCGGCGGCGCCAGGTCGCGCTCGCCGGCGCGTTCGTGCTGATGGGCCTGGCCGGGGTCGCGAGTACCGTGCTGCCGCTGTTGTCCGGGCGGCTCGTCGATCGCGTCCAGCACGGCGTCACGGCCGGCGTGCCGCGGGTGGAGATTTTCGAGACGGTCGCCACGTTGCTGGCGTTCATCGCCGGGCTGGTCCTCGTCCGCGAAATCCTCGGCGTGGCCCGGCGGTGGCTCGTCGAGAACACCTGCACCCGGATCGAGCAGGAAACGAACGTCCGCGTCGTCAGCCGGCTGATGCAGACGGACCTGTCGCTGCTCACGCACGAGAAGGTCGGCACGCTGCACGGCCGCGTCTTCCGCAGCGTCGCCGGGTACATGCGGCTGTTGCGGCTGTCGTTCCTCGAGTTCCTCCCCGCCGTCGTCCTCGGCGTCCTCGCGATCGGCGTGGCCGTGGCCAAGCAGCCGTGGCTGGGGCTGGCGATGCTGTGCGTCGTCCCACTGTCACTGGGGCTGACGGTCTGGCAGCTCATTTCCCAGAAGCGGGTCCGGTTGCAACTCATGCGGGTGTGCGAGGAAATGGACGGGACCGTCGTGGAGCAGCTCGGCGGGCTGGAATACATCCGCGTGGCAAACACCCAGGCGTGGGAGCTGGACCGGGTCGCGCGGGCGGCGAAGAAGAAGCGGAAGACGGAACTCCGCCACCACCTCGCGATGTCGTTCTTCGGCGCGGGCAAGGCGCTCAACGAGGGGTTCTTCCACGTCGCGGTGCTGGCGCTGGCCGCGTACTTCGCCATCTACGGGATGATCACGTTCGGCGACATCCTCACGTTCTCCATGCTGTACCTCGGCGCGATGGCCCCGCTGAACGAGGTCCACCGCGTCCTCGACGAGGGGCACGAGGCGAGCCTCCAGGTGGCCGAGTTGCAGAAGCTGCTCGCGCTGCCGCTCGACCCGTCGTTCCAGACGCCGCCGGCCCCGGCGGCGGAGCCGGCCGCGGCCGCGCCGGTCGTCCGCGTCGAGGGGCTGCACGTCGAGTACCCGCTCATCGACGGCGGCCGGAAGATCGCCCTCCGGGACGTTCACCTGGCCGTGCATCCGGGCGAAACGATCGGCATCGCCGGGCGGTCCGGGTGCGGGAAGTCCACCTGGCTGAAGGTGCTGTTGCGGCTCATGCACCCGGACGGCGGGAACGTCTGGCTCAACGGCCGGCCGCTGGACGAGGTGTCCCGCGAGGCCATCGGCGAGCAGGTCGGGTACGTCGGTCAGAACCCGTTCATCTTCGCCGGCACGATCCGGGAGAACATCACCTACGGCACGACGCAGGACTGGCCGCAGGAAGACATCGAGCGGGCGGCCCGGCTGGCGGCCGTCCACGACGAGATCGCGGCGATGCCCGGCGGGTACGACGCCGCCGTCGCGGAGCGGGGGCAGAACCTGTCCGGCGGGCAGAAGCAGCGGCTGGCGCTGGCCCGCGTGTTCCTGCGGAACGCGCCGGTCCTCATCCTCGACGAGGCGACCAGCGCCCTCGACCCGATCACCGAGCGGCTGGTGCAGAAGGCCATCGGCACGGCCAGCCGGGACCGGACGGTCGTCATGGTCGCGCACCGGCTGAGCACGTTCGTGGACGCCGACCGCATCCTCGTGTTCGACGACGGCCGGATCGCGGAGACCGGCTCCTACGCGGACCTGCTCGCGCTGGGCGGCATATTCACGGAGCTGGTCCGCTGCTCGGAGGTCGGCACGTCCCCGAACGGGCGGAAGGAGTGACGTTTGGCACACGGGATGCCGCGTACTTCTCCCTTGCGTCCCCCCCGAGGTTCACCATGACCAGCACCGACCCGATTTGGACGGCCGACGTTCGCACGGCCGCGTACGAGAAGCCGACGGCCGACCTGACGTGCGACGTGTGCGTCGTCGGGGCGGGCATCGCCGGGCTGACGACCGCGTACCAACTCGCGCAGTCCGGGCAGTCCGTGATCGTGCTCGACGCGAAGCCGCGGCTGGCGAACGGGGAAACGGCCGCAACCACGGCCCACCTCGCGAGCGCCATCGACGACCGGTTCGCGCGGGTCAAGAGCGTCCGCGGGGCGGACGCCGTCGGGCTGGCCTACCGCAGCCACCGGGCGGCCATCGACTTCATCGAGGGGGTGACGCGGACGGAGGGGATCGAGTGCGACTTCCGGCGGGTGGACGGGTTCCTGTTCCCGCACGACGCCGAGGGGCGGGAACTGCTCGCCGAGGAGCAGAAGGTCTGCGACGAGGCGGCGATCCCGTGCGAGCGGGTGAGCACGATGTCGTTCCTCCAGTTCCGGTTCGGCCCCGCCCTGCGGTTCCCGGACCAGGGGCAGTTCCACCCGCTGAAGTACCTGAGCGGCCTGGCGAAGGCGTCGCAAGCCCGCGGCGTGCGGTTCTTCGCGAACGCCCGCGTGGAGAAGGTGACCGGCGGCAGCCCGGCCGTCGTGCAGGTGCAGAACGGGCCGACGGTCCGGGCGAAGGCCGTCGTCGTCGCGACGAACACGCCGCTCAACGGCGGGGTGTTCGTGAACATGCGGATCGCGGCCTACGCGACCTACGCCATCGCCGCCCGCATCCCGGCGCGGCCGGACGCCCCGGCCCTGCTGTGGGACACGGCCGACCCGTACCACTACGTCCGCACGCAGCCGATCGACGCGCAGAGTTCCTGGCTCATCGTCGGCGGCGAGGACCACAAGACCGGGCAGGCCGAGGACCAGCTCGACCGGTGGGAGCGGCTCGAAAGTTGGGCGCGGAACCGGTTCCCGGCCGTCGAGGAAGTCAAATACCGATGGGACGGCGAGGTGTTCGAGACGCCGGACGGCCTCGGGCTGATCGGCCCCGAACCCGGTTCGGAGAACGTGTTCATCGTGACCGGCGACTCCGGCATGGGGATGACGCACGGGACGATCGCCGGGCTGATGCTGCCGGACCTGATCGCCGGCCGGCCGCACCCGTGGGCGGGGCTGTACGCGCCGAACCGCCTGCCGCTCCGCGCGATGGGCACGATGATGACGGAGTCGTTGAACATGGCCGGGCAGATGCGGGACTGGATGACCGGCAGCGACGTGTCCGAGCCGGGCGAGATCCCGCGGAACGGCGGGGCCGTCGTCCGCCGCGGGCTGACGAAGCACGCCGTCCACTGCCGGGCGGACGGGACGCTCTGCGAGCTGTCGGCCGTCTGCCCGCACATGGGCGGGATCGTCCGGTGGAACGCGGCCGACGAGACGTGGGACTGCCCGCTGCACGGCTCGCGGTTTACCGCCGAGGGCAAGCTGCTGCACGGCCCGGCGACCGACGACCTCGCCCCGGCCGGCGCGGAACTGGCGGCGGCGACGGTCGATGACCAGGCCGTGCCGACGTGAGGGGACCCTGAATTTTCGGTGAGGACTGACATGGCGACCAAGAACGGCGAGCGGTTCATGAAGGCGTTACAGGACGCGGAAAAGGCGAACGACCCGGCCGGGCTAGCGGCCCTGTTCGCCGACGGGGCGGAGCTGAGCAAGCTCGGCGCGCGGGCCGCGTCCACCGACCCGACGCAGTTCTGGACGGACTACCTGGCCGCGTTCGACACGATCCGGTCGCGGTTCGACCTGGCCGTCGAGGCCGACGGCCGCGGCGTGCTCGAGTGGGAGTCCGAGGGCCGGCTCGCGGGCGGGAAGCCGATCGCGTACCGTGGCGTGAGCGTGCTCGAGTGGGACGGCGACCGCGTCCGGCGGTTCCGCACGTACTACGACACGGCCCCGTTCCTCGCCGCGACCGCGGCGGAGAAAGACGCCCCGGCGAATGGGGCTTGACCCGTCGGCGTTGAGACTAAAACCTCTGGTTCGACGAATCGTTGAAGTAGCTGTTATCACGAGTCATATCGTTGCGGTGAACATCGGGAGATCACGCCCCCGAAGGCCGCACACATGAAGATCGTCATCCCCGGCGGCAGCGGGCAGGTCGGCCGGCTGCTCGCGCGGGCGCTCACGGCGGACGGCCATAACGTGGTCGTCCTCGGCCGCACGGCCGCCCCCGCCCCGTGGAAGGTCGTCACGTGGGACGGCGTGTCGGTCGGCCCGTGGGTCGCCGAGGTGGACGGCGCGGACGCGGTCGTTAACCTGGCCGGGCGGTCGGTGAACTGCCGCTACCACGCCCGAAACCGCCGAGAAATACTCGACTCCCGCGTACTTTCCACGCGGGCCGTGGGCGAGGCGATCCGCGCCGCCCGCCGCCCGCCGCGGGTTTGGTTACAGGCCAGCACCGCCACGATCTACGCCCACCGGTACGACGCCCCGAACGACGAGGCTACCGGCGTCCTCGGCGGCGACGAGCCGGGCGCGCCGGACACGTGGCGGTTCAGCATCGACGTGGCGAAGGCGTGGGAGAAGACCGCGGCCGACGCGGAAACGCCGCAAACGCGAAGAGTCTTGCTCCGCTCGGCCCTGACGCTCAGCCCGGACCGAGGGGGCATCTTCGACGTTCTACTCGGCATGGTGCGGCGCGGCCTCGGCGGCACGAACGGCGACGGGCGGCAGTACGTGTCGTGGATTCACGAACGCGATTTCGTTCGGGCCGTTCGCTGGTTGATCGACCGCGACCTCGCCGGCCCGGTCAATCTCGCGTCGCCGAACCCGGTGCCGAACGCCGAGTTCCTGCGGACGCTCCGCCGGGCGTGGGGCACGCGCGTCGGCCTGCCCGCGACGCGGTGGATGCTCGAAGTCGGGGCGTTCGTCTTGCGAACCGAGACGGAGTTGTTGTTGAAGAGTCGCCGCGTCGTGCCGGGCCGGTTGCTCGCGGACGGGTTTCAATTCGAGTTCCCGACGTGGGACACCGCCGCGAAAGAACTCGTCTCGCGGTGGCGAACACGGAACTGACCCGCACTTTTCTGAACCCGAACTATCTCCTCCGCCGTCACCAACTTGAACCCGGCCGCGTCCGCGGCTTCCACGAACGCGGGATCACTCAACCGTTCCATTTCCGCAGGCCGGCGGTGGAGCTGCCCGTCCGTCATCGTCCCGTCGCGGCCGTCGAGCGTCGCGTCCAGGTAACCGGGGTGGCACGTCAGTTCGACGCATCGGCCGGCCGCCGCCCGCAGCCAGCGGGGGAAGAAGTCCGCGGCGTGAACGCACGCCGGGTTCGTCACGCCGATCAGATAATCGTTGCCGGGGAACGGCGACGCGGCCCGGCCGACGCGCGACAGCCACGCCCGCTTGAGCCGCGCGCCGGGCACGCGGAGTAAGGTCCGCCGGGACTCGACGACGCGGCGAACGAACGGGCGGGTCGGCTGCGCCGCCAGCACGCGGGCGAGCGCGGCGCGGACCGGGCCGAAGGCGTGGACGTGGTGGTGGCCGTTCACGTTCGCCGGCGGCGCGCCGACGAGTTCCAGGAACCGGTCGTACTGCGCCGCCAGCTCCGTCTCGATCTCGTTCGCGTCCAGCCGGCCGAGGAAGAGTTTCTTCAGGAACGACCCCAGTGTAAGGAACCGCCCGTCGGCATCGACTAAGGAGGGGACGCGGCGGGCGGGGGACACCGGGGCGTCGAGCGTCAGGCAGGGATGCCAGCCGAGTTCGACCGGCCGGCCGCGGTCCCGCCACGTCGTCACGGATTCTTCCGCGAACGGCGACGTGACGAGCAGCACGGTCGAGGTGACGACGCCCCGCGCGGCGAGGTCGAGGATGCCGCGGGAAGTTTCGGGGCCGACGCCGAAGTCGTCGGCCGTGACGAGCAGGTAGCGGCTTCCCATCAGGCGGCCTTCCAGACGGGGGCCGGCAGCCGCTCGGCCGGGACGAACGCGGCCACACTCTTCCGCTTCCACCGGCGGCGGATCGCCCACAGCTCGCGGAGCATCCGCAGCCCGGTCCGCGGGCCGGTCGTGCTGCCGCCGTCGTACCGCACGCGGACCGGCACTTCCACCACCGGGATGCTCGCGGCGGAGCACGCGGTCAGCAGCTCGCAGTCGAACCCGAACCCGTCGCAGGACAAGAGCGGCAGGACGTGGCGGGCCACGTCCGCGGTCATGCCCTTCAGCCCGGCCTGCGTGTCGGTCTGGTCGATCGGCAGCAGCCGCCGGGCGACGCGGCCGAACAGGGCGCTCTGCACGTTCCGCCGGTAGGCGTAGCCGAGGAGGTTCGCGGGCAACTGGACCTGGCTGTCCGGGTGCGTCCGGGACGCGACGGCGACCTGCGCCCCCGCCAGCAGCTCGTCCGCGAGCCGGGCGATGTCGTCGAACCCGTAGGCGAGGTCGATGTCCGTGAACAGCCGCACGTCGCCGCGGGCGGCGAGGAGGCCGGTGCGGACGGCGTGCCCCTTGCCCCGGTTGTCCGGGTACGAGACGACGCGGAACCGCGCGTCCCGGCCCTGGAGTCGGTCCAGCCGCTCGGCCGTGCCGTCGGTGCAGCCGTCGAGGACGATGACGACCTCCCACCGGTCCGGCCGGCCGCGGACGAAGTCCCGCAGCGCGTGCCATGCGTCGGCGACGGCGGGTCCGGGGTTGTACGCCGGGAGCACCAGACTGATCACGGGCGGCAATCCTTGCCGGGGGCGGAATGGCGGGAAGCGTACACCGTCCGCGGGAAGATGGAAAGCCGAGTTTGCCGCCGGAACGAAAACGCCCCGGCCGGTCGGCCAGGGCGTCGGGTACTCGGTACCGAGTACCGGGTACTCAGTACCGGCTCACTACCCGACGAAGATACCGCCGGTGAAGCCGGGGAACGTGTCGAACTCGAAGCCGACCGGCCGCGGCCCCGGCCCGATGAGCGTCGCCCCGTAGTACGCCGTCACCCGGCTGCCGGCCCCGGCCCCGTCGCCGGTGATGAGGTCGGCCTGCTTGTCGCCGTCCAGGTCCTTGACCGTGATCCGGACGCCGCCCCGGTTGTCCGCGTTGCCGGCGAAGAAGTTGAACAGCACGTCCTGGCGGTTCTGCAAGAGGCCGGCCCCCGAGAACGCCTGGACCCGCGGCCCGCCGCCCGGCCCGCCGCCGACGATCATCTCCGCCTTGCCGTCGCCGTCCACGTCGCCGGCGGCGATGAACACGCCGTTGCGGAGCGTCGGCTCGAACGCGAAGAAGTCGTTGAACAGCTTGACGAACTTGCCGGCCGCCAGCTGCTTGCCGTCGAACCCGGCCACCCGCGGGCCGCCGCGGAACCCGGCCGCGACGAGCAGGTCGCCGAACCCGTCGCCGTTGATGTCGCCGACGGCCGCCCGCGCCCCGCCGCGGAAGTTCGGGTCGTCGATCCCGAAGAAGCTGGCCACCTTCGCGTTGGTCGCCCCGTCGTACACGTCCACCCGCGGGCCGCCCCCCTGGTCCGGGGTGACGATCAGTTCCGGGATGCCGTCGCCGGTGATGTCCCCCCCGGTCACGTACACGCCGCCGGTGAAGCTCGCCTCGAACGGGGCGAACGAGAGCGCCCGCTTCTCGGTGAACCCGTCGATGACGACGACCTCGGACGCCATGCCGGGGCTGCTGCCGACGATCACCTCGGCCCGGCCGTCGCCGGTGAAGTCGGCCGTGGCCACCCGGCCGCCGCCGTTCACCTTGTCCGACTGGAACGGGAAGCTGTCGAAGATGAAGTTCCCCTTCGAGTCGAAGTACCGGACCGGCTGGCTGCTGCGGGACTCCGTCCCGACGGCGAACTGCTGGTTGCCGAGCAGCGTCGCGTCCTTGTCGAAGTTCGGCTGCACGGTCGTGGCCGCCGACCCGGTGACGGCCGGGTTCGCCACGTCCGCCGCGGTGACGGACGAGACGACGCCCGGCGTCCCGAACCGGGCGGTGAACGTCCGCACCCCGGCGTCGGCCGGCGTGAACGCCGTGTCCGGCGGCAGCACGGCCCGCGGGTCGGAGCTGGTGAACCGGGCGAACCCGCCGTACCCGCTCGCCAGGTTGCCGAAGGCGTCGCGGGCGGTCAGCGTGAACGTCGCCGGGTCGCCGGCCAGCACGGCCGCCGGCAGGCCGGTCACGTCGAACCGGGAGATCGCCGCGGCGAACACCTGGATGTTCGACTGCCCCGCCCCGATCGTGTTGTTCGCCGTGTCGTTGACGGCGAAGCTCTGCGTCCCGGCCGTCTTCAGCGACACGGTGAACAGCTTCTGCCCCTTGTCCGCGGCCGTGAACGTGTAGTCGGCCGGCAGCCCGGCCTGCGGGTCGGAGCTGGTGAACCGCAGCGTCCCGGTGTACCCGGTCGCCGGGTTCCCGAAGGCGTCCTTCACGGTCGCCAGCAGCTGCTGGTTGTTCCCGGCCACCACGCTCAGCGGCAGGCTGGACAGCGTCAGGCTGACGCCGCTCGCCGCCACGACCGCGATCCCGGCCTGCGTCGAGGCGAACGCCGGGACGGACAGGTCCACGACGCTGATGCTCTGCGACCCGGCCGTCTTGAGGACGCCGGTGAACGTCTTCGCCCCGCCGTCGGCCGGGGTGAACGTGTAGTCGGCCGGCAGCCCGGCCAGCTTGTCGCTGCTCGACAGCCGGACCGTGCCGCCGTAGGACGGGGCGGCGTTGCCGAACTGGTCGCGGGCGGTGACGACGAACGTCTGCGGCACGCCGGCCGTCGTCGGGTTGGGGAACCCGCCGACCGTGATGCCGACCGCCACCCCCGGCAGGACGACGATACCGTTCTGCGCCCCGAGGATCGCGGGGTTCGCCACGTCCGTGCCGCCGATGCTCTGCACGCCGGCCGTCCGGAGCGTGTCGGTGAACACCCGCACGCCCTTGTCCGCGGCCGTGAACGTGTAGTCCGCCGGGAGCGTGGCCTGCGGGTCGGTACTGGTGAACCGCACCTTCCCGACGTACCCGGTCGCCACGTTGTTGAACGGGTCGAGGGCCGTCAGGGTGAACGTCGCGGCCGCCCCGGCGTTCACCGGGGACGGGTGGCCCTTCAGCTCGTAGCTCGCCGCCGCCGCGGGGGTCACGACGATCCCGGCCTGCGCCCCGGCGATGCTCGGGGTGACCGTGTCCGTCGCGCCGATGGCCTGCGTGCCGGCCGTCCGGAGCGTGGCGGTGAACGTCTTCGTCCCGGCGTCGGCCCCGGCGAACGTGTAGTTCGCCGGGAGCGTGGCCTGGGCGTCGGTGCTGGCGAACGTCACCGTGCCGGTGTACCCGGTGGCGACGTTGCCGAACTGGTCGCGGGCGGTGACCACGACCGGCCCGGCCACGCCGGCCGTCGTCGGGCTGGGGAACCCGGTGACGGTGAACGTCCGGGCGGCGTCCGGCAGCACGACGATGCCGCCCTGCGTGCCGGTGATCGTCGAGGTCGTTTCCGTCGCCGTGATGCTCTGCGTGCCGGCCGTCTTGAGCGCGGCCGCGAACGCCTTGCTGCCGTTGTCCGCCACGGTGAACGTGTACTCGGCCGGCAGCCCGGCCTGGATGTCCGTGCTGGTGAACCGGACGGTGCCGAGGTAGCCGACGGCGACCGAGCTGTCCGGCGCGATGGCCGTCACGGTGAACCCGTTGCTCGTGCCGGCGATCACCGGGGACGGGTGGCCGGTGACGGCGAAGGTCGCCACGGCCGCCGGCGTCACGAGCGTCGTCGCCGTCGCCTTCGTCAGCACGTTGGCCGTGTCGAGGACGGTGACCGTTTGGAGGCCGGGGATGCGGAGCTGGACCTGGAACGTCTTCGACCCGGCGTCGCCGGCCGCGAACATGTAGTCCGCCGGCAGGGCGGCGTTCGGGTCGGAGCTGGTGAACGTGACCGTCCCGGTGAAGCCGGGGGACAGGTTCCCGAACGCGTCCTGGGACTGGACGGTGAACGGCTTGAAGTCGCCGGCGTTGAACGGGTTCGGCAGGCCGAGGATGGCCAGCTTCGCCGGGGCGGCCGGGGTAACGACGATCCCGCCCTGCGTCCCGTTCAGGTTGACGTTCACGCTGTCCGCGGCCGAGATCGACTGCGTGCCGGCCGTCAGCAGTTGGGCCGTCAGCGTGACCGTCCCCTTGTCGGCGGCCGTGAACGTGAACTGGCCGGGCAGGATCGCCTGCGGGTCGGACGACGTGATGTTCACCTTGCCCGTGTAGTCCGCGGCGAGGTTGTCGAACGGGTCCTTCGCCGTGACGGTGAACGTGTTACTCGTCCCGGCGACGACCGGCGTCGGGTGGCCGGCGACGAACAACTGGCTCGCCGGGGCGCTGAGCACCACGGTCCCGTCCTGGCCGGGGTTGACGAGGCCCGGCACGTCGGCCGTCGCCGTGATCGTCTGGAGGCCGGCCGTCGTGAACGTGACGGTGAACGCCTTCGTGCCGAGGTCCGCCGGGGTGAAGTTGTACCCCGGCGGGATCATCGTCTTGGCCCCGTTGTCGCTGGACGTGAACGTGACCGGGCCGGCGAACCCGGCGACGTTGAACCCGTTCTGGTCCACGACGCTGACCGTGAACGTGGCCGACTGGCCGGCCACGACGGACGCCGGCAGCCCGTCCACGACCAGGCTGTTCGCCAGGCCGTTGAGGAACACGAACCGGTTGAACGCGTCGTCGGCCTCGCCGTTCAGCTTGTTCTGGTTCTGGTTCATCAGGTTCCCGGCGAAGTCCGAGATGTCCGGCCCGACGGTGAACGAGTAGAACCCCGGCGTGCTCTGGCCGGCGAACGTGACGACGAACTCGGTGGCCGACGCGGCCGTCACGCCGGTGATCGCGACCGGGTTGCCGGCCGTGTCGAGCAGGGTGAAGTCGTTCTTGCCGACCGTCACCGGGTCCACGGCCTGGTCGAACACGACGCGGAGGCTACTGGACGGGCCGCCGACCGGGTTCGGGTTCGCCAGCCGGGTGACGACCGGGCCGGACTCGAACTGGACGTTGAACTGCTGGTCGATGGTCGTGTTCAGCCGGATGACGAACTGGCCGCGGCCGTAGGTCGAGACGAGCAGCAGGTTCAGCCCGCCGAGGCCCTGGTTCGGCAGCCCGGTGGCCGGGTCGATGTTCCCCAGCGACAGGTCGAGGTCGGTGACCTCGACGTTCGGCAGGTAGCCGCCGTCCTCGGCCGCCCCGTCCTCGGCGACGTTCGGGAAGTACGACCACGTCTGGCCCCGGTCCCGCGACCGGTAGACGCCGGCGTTGCCGCCGACGTACAGGACCGGGTGCGTCGGCCCGGACGGGTTGGCCGGGTTGTCCGGGATCGCGTACCGCCAGTCCACGGCCAGCGACGTGAGGCTGCCGAGCGTGTCGGTCACTTCGGCCGTGTCGCCGAAGATCTTCTTCTGGAGGCTGAACAGGTTGCCGGTGATGTTCTGCCACGGGCTGCCGGCCAGCGAGTTCGGGTTGTAGAACACGCCCTGGCTGGTGACGGCGAACGCATCCCGGCTGCCCCGCCGCGGGTTGGCCTCGATGTCCTGGACCTGGCCGTTGCCGGCGATCCCGTTCGAGATGTTCAGCCACGGCGCGCCGCCGGTGTTCGTGACGAACACGTTGCCGTTGTTCGTGCCGGCGTACAGGAAGTTGTTCAACTGGCCGGGGTTGGCCGGGTCCGGGGCACCGAACGCCAACGCCTTCGCGATGCTGCCGTCGAGTTGGTTCGGCTCCGCGGCCACGAACCAGTTCGCCCCGACGGACGGGTCGGCGAGGGTCACGGACCGGTACAACCGCCCCTCGGCGGAACTGAGGATCGCCCCGTTCTTGTCGATCGGGTTGATGGCCGGGTAGCCGACGAGCTGGGTGATGAGCGGCCACTGGCCCTTGTCCGCGCCCGGATCGTCGATCCCCTGGCGGAGCAGGCCGGTCGTCCGGCCGACGCCGAACGCGTTGTCCGAGGCCGGGAAGTCCACCCGGAAGAAGTCGGTGCCGAACTGCGGGCCGCAGCACGGCCACTGGTAGGCATAGGCCGTCCCGGACCCGGTCTGGTCGGTCGCCACGCCGGACGTGTCGCCGGCCGGCCCGACCCACAGGATGTTCCCGGTCCGGAGCACGTCCCCGCGGGACCGCGGGGACCCGTTGTCCTGCGTGCCGGCGTAGAACATGGCGAAGGCGATGTCCGCGGCGAGCGTGCTCGGCTGGGCCGCCCCGCTGTACTGCTGGTTGACCTGGAGGTTCCCGGTCCGGTTGGCGGACGGCATCTGGGTGAACCCGACGCTGCCGACGATCGTGCCGTCGCCCCGGTCCACGCCGGTCCCGATCGACTGGTCGCCGATGTAGATGAGCCGGGCCTTCCGGGTCACCGGGTCGATGTACGACACGATCTGGTGGATGTCGGCCGTGCCGGCGAGCGGGCCGAAGAACTTCATCCACTTCACGTCCGCCCCGTCGTTGACGAAGTTCTGCGTGTTATCGACGAGGAGGGTGGACCCGGTGACGAACGGCGCGGCCGGGTCGCGGGACAGGTTGAAGAAGTTCTGGCCGACGGCCTTCGTGTTGTCCCGCGGCACCGCCCCGCCGGTCGTGGTCAGCTTCTGGATGTTGACGCCCGCGTTCGGGTCGCTGTTGTCGAAGTACACCAGCGCCTGGGCGTCCGAGACGGTGTGGACGTCGATCCGGATGCTGCCGGTCTGGGCCGGGCCTTGCGTGCCGAGGCCGGCGAGGTACACGACGTACGGGTTGTTCGGGTCCACCGTCATCGCGATGTCGTAGTTCCCCTGCCCGCCGCCGGACGCCGGGAACAGGGTGAAGTAATCGACCTGCGGCCGGGACTCGTCGTTCGTCCCGTTCCCGACCTTCGTGGTCGTGCCGACCAGGAAGTTCGGGACGTTTACCTTCGTCCAGTTCCGGCCGAAGTCCTTGGTCAGGTAGAACCCGTCCGTCTGCCCGCTCGGGGTGGCCACGAACGCGTACAGCCACCCCTGGTAGAACGAGTTTTCAAGGTCCGTGTTCTCCAGGAACGGGGCGGCCAGGACGATCCGCCCCTTGGCCCCGTTCGGCGTGCCGGTCGGGGCGTTGACCGTCACCTCCACGTCCTTGCCGGTGTTCGGGTCGATCGACCGGATGTTCGGGTTCCCGATGCCGCCGGCCATGAGGCTCATGCTCGCCGCGGCCGGGGCTTGGGTGGCGATGTACACGCCGTCCCCGCGGAACGCCCCGTAAAGGATTTGCAGGTTCTGGCTCGGCCCGTTCAGCGGGGCGCTGCCGGCGGCCAGGATCACGTCGGTCGCCTGTCCGCCGCGGATGAGCGTCCACGACCGGCCGGTGTTGATGCTCCGGTAGATGCCGCCGTTGCCGCCGCTGACGGCCATGTACACGATCACCTCGCCGGTCGGCGTCGGCTTCGGGTCCACGACGATCTTGAACCCGCTCGTGCCGACGAACCGGCGGTCCCGGCCGGCGTCGGCGATCGGCAGGATGTTCCCGCCGGCGTCCGCGTTGTTCGTGCTGTCCAGCACCTTCCACGTCCGCCCGCCGTCCATCGACCGGAGCACGCCGACGCCGGACGAGCCGGCGTGCCCCTCGCCGGTCAGCGCGAACACGATCGTCTGGCTCGGGTCGTTGTTCCGCGGGAACACGGCGATGCTGCCGATGTTCAACGACGTGGTCGGGCCGTAGTCGGTCAGCGGAATCCAGACCGGGCCGACGGCGTCGAGCGTCAGGAAGTTCGTCGTCTTCCAGACGCCGCCGCTCGCCCCGGCCACGTACACCGTGTTGCCGGACGGGTCGGACGGGTCCACGGTCACGGCGCTCAGCCGCCCGTCGTTCCCGCCGGGGCCGTTGATCGTCGCCGGGCCGACCGGCGTGTACTGCGTCTGCGTCGCGTTGTTCGTCGGGTCCTGGGTGAACAGCCGGAACCCGGCCTGGAACCGGTCGGCGACCGGCTCCCCGACCCCGCTGCCGGTGACGGCGAACGGCAGGCTCAACGAGAACGAGTTGATCGTCCCGGTGACCGCCCCGTTGTTCGTCACCTCCAGCCGCCACTGCCCTTGCGCGTCCCGGTTGACCAGCGTGCCGAGCGGCAGCTGCGGGACGTACGTGCCGAGGTCGAACGGGGCCGCCCCGAGCTGGATGTTCGTCGTCCCGTTGTCCTGGAAGATCGTGTTGTTGAAGTTCGACCGCGGCGGCTGGCCGACCGTCCCGACGTTCGTGAACAGCCGGATCCGCGTCCCGTCCGGGGCGATCAGGTCGGCCTGGAGGTCCGGCACGTTCGCGTGCGAGATGTTCAGCTGGACCTGGATCCGCAGGTTCGAGATGGCCGGGTTCTGGAAGATCTGGAAGCTGTCCGGGACGTTCAGCACCATCGTCGCGGCCTGGTTCGCCCCGATGGCCACGGCCCCCGGCGCGTTCCCGTAGGTCGCCTGCTGGACGGTGCTCGTCAGCGAGTTCGTGCCGAGCGTCACGTCGATCCCGGCGTTCTTGTTGTTGTCCAGCTCGAACCCGGTCGCCGACGTGACGGCGGACGAGAACTCGAAGCTGTACGGCCCGTCCACGATCTGGGCCGGGAACCCGATCCGGAACACGCGGGTGACGCCGCCGACCGGGTTGACCGGGGTGACGGTGAACGGCCCGGGGATGCCCCCGTACGGCCCGGTCAGCCGGATCACGTCCGCCGGGGTGAACGAGGCGGCGAGCATGTCCCGGTCGAACGTCACGTCGATCTCGGACGCGCCGCTGTTGAGGAACAGCGTGTCCCGCGGCGCGTGCGGGCCGGAGAACCCGGCCACGCCGACGCCCGGGCGGCTCGCGCCGAGGACGTACGGGCCGGGGATGCTCAGCGGCACGCGGTCGATGACCGCGCCGTTGAGCTTCGTCAGGTTGAACACGTCGGCCGCCTCGCCGGCGAACCCGTTCGCGTTCTGGTCCACCCCGACCCGGCTCTGGGCCGGCAGGTCGGCGGCCGGCTGGAACGCCAGCGACCAGTCGAGCAGCCGGCCCGAGTCCTGGTCGAACAGGTCCACGATCTCGAGCGTCCAGGTGCCGGCCGTGTCCAGCCCGTTGAGCAGGGACAGCGGCTGCTCCGGCCGGAAGCTGCCGATGTACGGGGCCGTCGCCATCGGGTCCCCGATGGCCAACATGGCCGAGTCGTCGAACACCGTCCCCTGGAAGTTGTCGCCGTCCCCGCCCCGGTTGGCGAACAGCAGCACCCGCTGGCCGTTCGGCGCGATCAGCGTGATCTGCAGGTCGCCGACGAACGTGTGCTCCATGTTAATGGTGACGTTCACGTCCGTGATCGTGGACCCGTTCTCCAGCCCCGGCAGGACGATGCTCGACGTGGCCGTCCCGGTCGTCCCGAGCGGCGGGACGTTGATCGGCGTGTCGGTCGAGGTGTAGATGCCCGTCCGGCCGACCGGCGTCCGCTGGATGTAGTCGTTGATCGCCGTGCCGATCCGGTAGACGTAAGTGCCGACCTTCCGGCCGTCCACCGCCGGGTTCTGGAGCGGGACGAAGAACGTGGTGTCGTTCCCGCCGAACGAGATCGGGTTGAGGACCGGGATGATCGACGAGACGCCGTTCGGGTCGGTGAACGTCAGGACGATGTCGTCGGCCCCGAACGTGGCCCGGTCCACCGGCCGGTCGAACACGACGTTGAACGACGCGAGCGTCGGCGTGCCGTCCGGCCCGCGGTTGGTGAGCACCGTCCCCATGCTGCTCATGTTGGCCGGGTTGTTGTCCACGACCCGGACGCCGACGCCGGTGACGGCCGCGGCCCGGAGCAGGTGCGCCCCCTTGGTCGTCTTCGTCTCGGCCGCGTTCTGGTTGCCGACCCAGTACGCGGTCAGTTGGCCGTTCAGGTAGAACAGGGACGGCCGGGACCCGAACCCCTGCGGGTTGGTCGCGATCGCCATGTTGTTCGGGACCGGCTCGACGGTGAAGTTCGCCCCGGTGATGGCGTCCGTCCCGACCTTCGGGGCGTTGAAGAACGGCTGCTGGGACACGTCCTGCGGCCGGTTCGCGTCGATGTTCACGTACTGCATCGTCTGGGAGCTGAACGTCTGCCCGCCGTCGATGCTGGTGGTGATGTAGTTCGCCACCCGCGTCCGGTTCGCGTCGAACCGGGCGTCGTACCACGTGACGGCGAGCGTCCCCGTCTCCGGGTCCACGGCCGCCGTCGGGGCGAACTGGGCGCGGTTCCCTTCCGTGAACTGGTCGCCGAGCGAGTCGTCGCTGACCTTCACGTCCGAGAACACGCCCGTCGAGTTCGGGGCGAACCGGAGCAGCCGGATGTCGTAGTTCTGCACCTCGGACGACTTCGTCAGGCTGGTGTACGCGACGTACAGGCTGCCGTTCGGCAGCCCGGCCACGGGCGTCCCGTCCAGTTGCTGCGCGACCTTGCTGGTGTCCACGGCCAGGGCGAACCCGCCGACGCCCATGCCGGGGGCCGCCGGGTCGGCCGTCGGGTACACGTCGGCGAACCCCCGCGGGGCGGCGTTTATCGTGACCGAGTTGTTCGTGCCGAACCCGTCCGGCATGCCGAGCGTGAAGACGAGGTCGAACTTGGAGACGAACTGCGGGTCCGTCCCGGTCCCACGGGCGTCCAGGAATTCCAACGTCCAGACGCCTTCCAGTTCGTTGACCGTCTTGCCGTCGAACAGGTCTCGCAGCTCGTCCGGGTTGCCGCCGTCCTCGAGCCGGAAGGACCCGATGTACGGGGCGTCGTTGTTCCCGTCGTTGATCGGCCGGGCGGCCTCGTCGTCGAACACCGTGAACCCGTTGACGCCGTTCAGGAAGCCGAGGTTGGCCCCGCCGGCGGCCCCCGGCGTCAGGCCGTTGCCGTAGTTGTTCCGGACCGCCCCGTCCACCGTCTTGACCCGGTTCTCCATCAGGGTGACGGCCGTGCCGAGGTTGTTCGTGAGCCGGATGCGGAGTTGGTCGCGGCTCGGGTGGGTGATGAGGACGCGGACGTTCAGGTCGGTAATGAAGTCGCCCGCGTTCGTGTTCGCGTCGTCGAAATCGACCGTGAAGGTCTTGGTCGTCAGGGCGGACACGTCGGCCGTCGCCGAGTTGTTGATCGGCAGGGTGGTTTCGATGATCCCCGGCGTCGCCGGGTTGTCGAAGTCCGGGGAGATGACGTCCACGAACAGCGGCAGGCCGTTCGGGCCGATCGGGGTCGGCACCGACCGGTCGAGCCACATCTTCGACGGGTTGACCTTGAGGGCGTTCTCCGGGCCGGGGTCCACCTGCGTCCAGACAATGTTGATCGGGGCGAGCGGGGCGACCCCGCCGACCTCGACTTGCGGCCCGCCGAACGCGATCTGCGGGCCGGCCGCCTTGAGCCCGTTGTCCGACGTGGCGGCCACGCCGTACCCTTCCGACGCCCGGATCGGGCCGGAGTACGTCGCCCCCTGGTCGGTGGACGCGGCCACGAACACGACGTTCGGGTTGAAGTCGTCCCCGTTCTCCTGGGTGTCGGTCGCGTTCGTGTTGAACGCGATGTACACGGCCTTCGACGCCGACGCGTCGGACCGGGTGAGGCCGCTGACCGGGTCGGTCCAGGTGATGTTGTTGTTGACCGCCACGAACGGGTTGAACGCGGCGTCGTCGTTCGCCCCCCACCGGTAGACGACCACGTCCTGCGCCCCCAGGATGGCGGCCGGCGTCGTCCCGGTGGCGAAACTGTACGTGTCCGAAACGATGACGCCGGCCCCGACGCCGGCCCCGGTCACGGCCGCGCCGCTCGCCCGCTGGACGTGGGCGACGTACACCAGGCCGTTGCGGTCGATGGCCACGGACGGCGTCACCGCGTCCAGCCGCGTCCCCTCGTTCGGCCCGTTCTTTTCCTCGACGGTGAAGTCCCGGAGCCGGCTGGCGAACCCGTTGGTCGTGTTCGCCGTGTCGTAGAACTCGGTCCACGTCTGCCCGCCGTTGACCGACGCGATGCCGACCATCCCGTTGCCGCTGATCCCGAACGCGACCTGCCGGAGCGGATCCACCGGGCTGACGGCGACCTGGACGGAGTGGAACAATTCCGGGGCCGGGTTGGTCGCGGTCGTGTTCGTGAACGTGACCTGGCTCGGCGTTTGCGTGATGAACGGCTGCGGGAGTACGGCCGGCGCGATCCGGTCCTCGCACGCCTGAAGGCGGAGCGGAACGGTTTTCTTGAAGGGCGTTCGCTTGAGCGGACGACGAACCCGGTGAGCCCAACTGCGGAACAGCGTGGAGAGTTCTTTGGAGGGCATAATCGAGGCTACCCGAGAAGGTACAGGATTAGTTCGGGGTCACATTTCCGGGCGGAATGACGAACACCCGCCCCGGAGGGACGGAGTGACTCGAAACATTCGACGGTCCGGTCCGGGCGGAAGTTTGGCGCTTTGTCGCTAATTTCCTAAGTATCTCAGATTAGCTGGCTCAAGTAAAACTGGACAAGCAGAAAAGGGCCGCGAATGCCGGTGGGCTTTCCGCCGTTTACCGGCTATACCCGATGCGTGCCTTCGCGCGATTGTTTCGGATAGACAGGTCGCGACCGAAATCGGATGTTGAAGGCTGACCGCTCCTCCGGGTTGGGCCGCCGATGACCGTGACCGCTTGCCTCGTCACCCGGAACCACGCCGCGTCGGTCGGCCGGGCCGTCGCCTCCGTTCAAGGTTTAGCGGACCGTGTCCTGGTTTCCGACACCGGCTCGACCGATTCCACCGTCGCCGACGCGCAAGCCGCCGGGGCGGAGGTGCTGGCCGCGGCGTGGGCCGACGACTTCGCGGCCGTCTGCAACCAAGCGCTCGACGCCGCGACCGGCGACTGGATTCTCTGGCTGAACCCGGACGAGGAGTTCACCCCGGCGGACGCGCCGCTGCTAACGGCGGGGCTGGCAGACGAATCGGCGTTTGCCTTCACTCTTCGAGTGCGGCAGCAGCTCCGCCCGGACGACCCGGACCGCGGCACGACCGGCCGGGAGCCGCGGCTGTTCCGCCGCGACCCGGCCGTGCGGTACGTCGGCCGGCTACACCCGGACTTCGTTACGCCGTTGGAACAGATCGCGGCTTCACGCGGGCAGCAGGTGAAGGCGCTGGAGGCGACGGTCGTTCGGCACGCCTACCTCTCGACGCCGACGCCGGACAAGCTGCGGTGGGTGGTCCGGTTGCTCGAAGCCGAGTTGAAGGACCGCCCGGACCGCCTGGAGTGCAAGATCGAGCTGGGCCGCAATTTGCTCTGGCTGAACGACGCCCGCGGGCACGCGCTGCTGGCCGAGGCGGCGGCGACCGTCGCCGCCCTGCCGCGGGCGAAGGCGGCCCCGCACCCGATGGTCGGGATGCTGTTGGAATACGTCCTCGCGGCCGACCCGGGCCGGGTGCGGACGGCCCTGAGCGTCCCACAGGCCCACACGCTGACCGGCCTCTGGTTCAGCCGCACGCCGCCCGTGCTGTGGGCGGCGGCGCAGGAACGGTACCGGGCCGGCGACTTCCCGGCCGCGGCGAAGTACCTGGAGACGCTGTTGGACCTCGGCCGCAGCGGGTGGTACGAGTCGATGAGCTTCGACCCGGACATCATCGGCCCGGCGGCGGCGGCGAACCTCGGGGCGTGTTACCTCCAGATGAACAACCTCGTGCTAGCGCGGGCCTGTTTCGAGCACGTGACGGCACACCCGACGTTCGGGGCCGCGGCGCGGAAGCACCTCGCGGAGATCAACGCGCATCTGAAGGTGGTGGCCGAGTCGTAGGGCGGGTCAAGGCTTTGCGCCGACCCGCCGTCGCGCCCAACCAGTGCGTCGTTTCTCCCGCGTGGTTGCGGTCCCCCCGGCGGGTCGGCGCAAAGCCTTGACCCGCCCTACAAGAATTAGCGGTCCCCCGGCGGGTCGGCGCAAAGCCTTGACCCGCCCTACAAGATTCCGCGCCGAATTTTCCCGCTCCATTTTCCCGCCCCCGTGCTTTACACTAAATCATTCCCCCCGGCCCCGAGGCGACCGATGCGACACGCGCTCCCCCTGCTGCTGGTGCTGGCCGTCGCGGGCGTCGGCGTCGCCGCCCCGCCGCGGGAGCCGATGGACGAGGCCATCGACCGCGGCCTCATCTTCCTCCGCAACCAGCAAGGCAAGGACGGCAGCTGGCCCGGCCTCGCGCTCGGCCTCATGGGGTTCGGCGGCGGCGGCGACCCGGCCGTGTCCGCCCTGGCCGTCATGGCGTTCATGTCCGCCGGCCACGTCCCCGGCGAGGGGAAGCACGGCGAGGCCATCGAGCGGGGCATCCGGTTCGTCATGGCCCAGCAGCAGCGGAACGGGCTGTTCGCCGGGAACGCGGCCGGCGGGACGGAGATGTACTGCCACGGCATCTGCACGCTCATGCTCGCCGAGGCGGCGGGCATGACCGAGGGGAAGCTGGCCGAGGAACTCCGCCAGCGGCTGGAGGCCGCCGTGACGTGCGTGCTGGCCGGGCAGCGGAAGGGGAACCACGCGGACAACGGCGGGTGGCGGTACCGGCTCACCGGGTTCGACGCCGACCTGAGCGTCACCGGCTGGCAGCTCATGGCCCTCCGGGGTGCCCGCAACCTCGGGTGCGACGTGCCGGCCGACCGGATCAAGGCGGCCGTCGATTACGTCAAGCGGTGTCACGACCCGATCTCCGGCGGGTTCCGGTACACCACGCAGGCCCAGCTGACCGTCCCCTGCACCGGGACCGGCATCCTGGCGATGGAACTGTGCGGCAAGGAATACCACCGCGCCCCGGAGGTGCTGAAGGCGGGGGCGTACATCCTGCGGACGAACCTGAACCCGGCCCAGGCGCACTTCTTCTACGGCATCTACTACACGTCGCAGGGGATGTTCCAGCTCGGCGGCAACGAGTGGAAGGCGTACCGGCCGCGGCTGCACAACCTGCTGCTCCGGCAGAACCCGCCGCGGGCCGACGGGTCGTGGCAGGCCGGCGGGCAGGCCGCCTACGACGACCAGCGGTTCGGCCCGAGCTACTGCACGTCCATGGCGATCCTGGCGCTGACCGTCGAGTACCGCTACCTGCCGATCTACCAGCGGTTCGAGGAGCCGATCGAGAAGGACGCGAACGACCCGTGAGAAAATAGTAGTAGGCACACTCCGTGTGCCGTCTGCTGTCGGCCGCAGCGACCCGGAGAAACTCGCCGGCAGCATGAACGAGACGGCACACGGAGTGTGCCTACTACTATTTGGTCACTTTCCGTCCGCCTTGCCGCTGGCGCGGGGCACGTCGTAGTCCTTATTCTTTTCCTTGTCCGTGCGGGTGGTGCAGCCGCCGAGCGCGGCCACCATCATCCCGACCGCGATCGCGGCGAGAATTCGTCGCATCGTAACCCCCCGGAAATGCAACATGCCGACCGTCGCCGGTCGGCATGTCAAAGGTCGTCCGCGGTCGCGGGCCTTACTTGCCGCTGCCGCCGGCCGGCTTCACCGGGGCCGGGCTGCTGCTGCTGCTGCAGCCGACGGCGGCGCTGAGGGCGAAGACGCAGAGGGCGATCGCGAGGATCTTCTTCATGGAACCGTTCTCCAGACTAGGGTGCGAATCCGAACACACACGGAGGCCGTCGATCATCTCACTCCCCCGATAGGAGCGAATCGGCGGTCAACCACGAACGGCGGGAGCCGTGTCCCCCGGCCGGCCGCGACGGCCACAACCGTGGCCGCCCGCGGGGTTTCCGAGCTTGTGAAAGTTTACACAAGCCCGACAAGACCGGCAACGGGGTGACCCGTCGTGATCTTCTCCGCACAGAAGACGCGCACCCGCCCGGTTTATTCCCTGAAAAATTCTTTTCCCGTAAGTACGAACTCCGTAACGTCTACCGACACGCGAAAGGGCGGGAATAAATCCGCCGCGGGCGGGTCGTAGTTTCAGTGAGGGGTCGCGGAATGGGGTCCGCCGTCGACGTGCGCGAGCTGATCGACGCTCATTACGAGGCACTGTACCGATACGCCTACCGGCTCAGCGGCACGGCCGCGGACGCCGAGGACCTCGTGCAGGAGACGTTCCGCAAGGCGATCCCGCGGCTGCCGCAGCTGCGGGAGGCGGACCGGGCGAAGGGGTGGCTGTTCCGCATCCTGCGGAACGCCTACCTGCACGCCGTCCGGGACGAGCGGCGGAACTGTTACGTGCCGTTCGACGCGGTCGGCGACGTGGCGGCGGAAGACTCGCCGGCCGCCCCGGAGATCGACCCGGCGGCCGTGCAGGCGGCGCTGAACGAACTGGACGAATCGTTCCGGACGCCGTTGATCTTGTTCTATTTTGAAGAATTCAGTTACCGTGACATCGCCGAGCAGATGGACCTGCCGATAGGAACCGTGATGTCCCGCCTCGCGCGGGCCAAGACGTACCTCCGGTCGAAACTCTCGCCGGCGAAAGAGACGAATGGACTGCCCGCACGCTAACCTCCTGATGCTCTTCCACCGGCCGGACGGCGCGTCCGAGTTGTCGGCCGAGGACGCGGCCGCGCTGCGGGGCCACCTCGCGGCCTGCCCGGCGTGCGCGGCGAAGCTGGCCCAGCGGACGGCCCAGGACAAGCTCGTGGCCGCCGCGATGCGGAACGTGCCCGTGCCGTCGGGCCTCGCGGACCGGCTGAAGCAGAACGCGGCCGGGCAACTCCGGTCGGCGTGGCGGCGGGCGGCCGTGAAGTACGCCCTCGCCGCGTGCCTGCTCGTGACCGCCTACGCCGGGTACGGCCTGCTGACGCGGCCGACGCTCGACGTGGCCCGCCTCGCGGACGCACAGGACACCCTCTGGCAAGCCCCGGATCGCACGGCCGGCGACTGGCTGGCCGCGAACGACCTGACCCGCGCCGTGCCGGAAGACTTCGCGCTGCAACTCGTCACGTTCACCGGCCGCCGCGACCTGCAGGGCGTTTCGGTCCCCGCGATGCGACTGGACACGAACGGCAACACGGCCTGGGTCTACTTCCTGCGGCCCGGCGACTTCAACCTGCGGGACGCCGCGACCGGCCAGTACACCAGCAACGTCGGCGTCCGCGTCTACCGCGACCTGCCGGACGGCTGGGCGGCCGTCGTCGTGTACACCGGCAACAACTTCAACGCCTTTCTCCGCGGCCCGAACCCGTTCGCCTGACCGCTGACCCCTTCGGAACCCCCCGATGACCCCGCCCGACAACCCGGCCGGCGCGTACGTCGCCAACCCCGCGCCGACGCCCGCCGAACGCGCCGCCGCGATCGAAACCATCGCGAGGCTGCCGACGGACCTTCGCGCCGCGCTCGCGGGGCTGACCGAAACCGAGATCAACACGACCGTGTACAAGCAGTGGACGATCCGGCAGATCGTCCACCACCTCGGCGACAGCCACGGCAACGGCCTCATCCGGTTCAAGATGGCGCTGACGGCCGACGAGCCGCGGATCTTCGGCTACGACCCCGGCCAGTTCGTGGCGCTGGCGGACGCGAGCGAGCTGCCGGCGGCCGTGACGCTGACGCTTCTGGACGCGCTGCACGCCCGGTGGAGTCACGTGCTGCGGTCGCTGTCGGACGAGCAGTTCGCCCGCGGGTACTTCCACCCGGAACCGAACCGCGTGGTGTCGCTGAACGAGGCCGTCGGCCTGTACGCGTGGCACGGCCGCCACCACACGGGGCAAATCCTGTGGCTGCGGGAGCACCGGCTCAAAAAGTGACTTTGGCCGCGATTTGGTTTTCACCCCGAAGGGGTGGCACATGTCAGCCCAGGGCAACGCCCTGGGTCACGCGCCACCCGACGCAACAAGCCCTGAAAGGGCGGAACACTCTTCCGCCCTTTCAGGGCTT
>NZ_JCABYM010000089.1:0-34329 GCF_059499385.1 Limnoglobus sp.
GTGGGTTGGCCTTCCCTCCTCCACATCGTTTGCGTTCCTGGGCGGTGGGGGCGGGGGGGGCGCGCGGCCCCCCCCCCCCCCCCCCCCCCCCCCCCCACCTCCCTCCCCGTGTGAGAATCGCGTGGGAAGTGGGTAGCTCACCCCCCTCCCTAACCCTCCCCCCCAAGGGGGGAGGGAATAAGAGAATGCCCCTCCCGCCGGTAGGGGCACGGATTGGCGGCGGACCCACGACTCGGAAAAGGCGTTCAGCCATGAACATCAGCAAGGCACTGGTCTTCGCCAACGTCTTCATCAGCATCGGGCTGCTGGCGTGGGCCATCTCCATCTACACGAACCGGCTGACGTACTTCGACTACAAGGACGGCGAGACGGCCGTGCAGGGCCAGTTCACCCAGTACGCGGCCGAGGTCAAGCGGCTGTCCGACGGCATCCAGGCCGTGCAGGCCGGGTACGTCCGGGCGATGGACAACCTCATCACCCAGGAGCAGGACCGGGCGTACCGCACGTCCGTGCTGACGGCCCTCTTGGACGAGGTGAAGAAGCCCGGCGTCCCGGACGCGCTGTTCCGCGTCGCCCCGCGGCACACGGAGCCGGACCTGCGGGGGCTGATCGACGTGTTCAAGTTCAACCCTCAGAACCAGTTCCCGCCGCGGCTCAGTCTCCGCAACCAGCCGCTCAAGGGGTTCGGCCGGCTCCAACAAGAGATGACCAACCTCCAGAAGGACGAGAAGGACCGGACGGCCCAGATCGCGAAGTTCCGGGAGGACTCGAACAAGCTGTCGCAGGAGATCTTCGACCCGATGACGAACGCCGGCGTGCAGCCGGAGGTCTTCAAGATGAAGACGATCCTCAAGAACCTCGACGACGAGAAGGACTACCTCGCGGACGCCCAAGTGAACTGGGAGGAGCAGCTCCGCACGCTGAAGCTCCGCAAGCAGCAACTGCAAGCGCGGCTGGCCGAGGTCACGGCCGCCCCGGCGGGCGGCAAGGGCGGGGAGTAACGGCCGGGACCGCGGGCGTCCCGCCCGCCCACCGTCCCGACCTCGGGGACCAGGTTTAAGCGGCAGGGGGCGTGGCGGGCGGGACGCCCGCGGTCCCAGGACTGCCGGGGATTGACACACTCGACTCACCACGACGCCCCGCGGGGGGCCTTGATCCAGGGGACGCTTCGATGAACACGCTGGGCAAGATTCTCGTCTTCTTCGTCATGGTTCTCAGCCTGATCTGGAACTACCTCGTGGTGAACGCCTACGCCACGCGGACGAACTACAAGACGGAGCTGGAGAAGACGCAGAAGCTGTACGCGGAGGCGGCCAAGTCCGCGCAGAACTCCGCGAAGCTGGCCGAGGAACAGCGGGCGGCCGCCGACTCGACGATCTCGCAACTGTCCGCCGAGATCACCAGCCTCCGCGCCCGCGTGCAGGCCGCCGAGAACGACAGCGCCGGGTACAAGGCGAAGGTCGAGGAGATCGGCAAGGACAAGGAAGGGTACGTCACGGCCGCGCAGCTCCAGCAGACCGGGATCAAGACGCTGCAGTCGCAGGTGGACGTGCTCCGCGGCCAGGTCAACGACCTCGACAAGAAGCTGAACGATGCCACGATCGCCGAGCAGAAGGCCGAGAACGAGAAGCTCCAGGCCCGGATCGAGCGGGACGCGGCGAACCGCAAGTCGGACGACTACGAGAAGCGGCTGTTGGACCTGAACGACAAGTACTTCGACCTGCAGAACGGCGGCCGCGGCGGCGGCGGCTCCCGCGTCCCGCCGACCGACCCGGACTTCCGCGCGACGGTGACGGCGGCGACCGGCGAGCGGGTCGAGATCAGCCTCGGGGGGAACGCCGGCTTGCAGAAGGGGGCCGTCCTGGACGTGTCCCGGCCGAGCGCCAAGAAGTACCTCGGCAAGCTGACGATCGAGCGGGTGGACCCGTTCGGCGCGACCGGCCGGTTCACCCCGCTGGCCGGCGTCGGCCGGGCCGCCGCCGCCGACCTGCCCCAGAAGGGCGACGTGGTCAGCGTCATCAAGTAACACCCCGGAACGAGCCGCGAGGGACCGGACATGGCGAAGAAGCGCGACGACGATGACGAAGACGCCCCGACGAAGACGCCGAGCGACGCCTACGTCGGCCTGTTGGCGATCTGCCTCGTCGCCCTGCTGGCGGCGGCGACGCTGTTGTACCTGGACTTCGACGCGCTGGAGACCGGCACGCCGAAGCCGACCGACCCGCAGGTGAAGCTCGCCGACGCGGGCCTGAACAAGCTCGCCGCCCCGGCCGCGGACCCCAAGAACTAGGAGCCTTCCGATGGCCGACACTGTCAAGCCGCAACCGTCCCCCGGCTACGTCGGGATGCTGATCGTGACGGCGCTAGCGATGTTCGTGGGCATCGTGGTGATGGCCCTGGAGGCGACGGAGTACGACTGGGACCCGAAGCCGAAGGCGACGCAGGCGGTCGCGCTGCCGAAGGCGACGGCCGCCGCGGACGCGGCGGCCCCGGCCGTGGCCGAGGCGAAGCCGGCGGACGCGAAGCCGGCGGCCGTGGCGAAGACGGAACCCGCGACCGCGACCCCGGCGGCAAAGCTGCCGGACGTGAAGCTGCCGGCCGTGGCGAAGACCGAGCCGAAGCCGGCGGCGAGCGGCCCGGTCCCGTCGCCGCTGACGCTGCCGGCCCCGCCCGCGACGACGCCGGCGGCCGCGCCGAAGGCCCCGGAAGCGAAGCCGGAGCCGCCGAAGGCGGACGGCCCGACGCCGTCCCCGCTGCGGATCAAACGCTGAACCGAGGCTGTCTTCTCGCGAGCGGCGGGGCTGGTCCCCGCCGCGTTCGTTTTCATAGTAGTAGGCACACTCCGTGTGCCGTTTCCTGTCGGCCACAGGGACTCGGACGAACGCCCCGACTCGGCCCCGCGACGGCACACGGAGTGTGCCTACTACTATGACCGGTTGCCCGCGGGTGGGGTCGGTGGGTAAAACAGGGTGTGCCCCTTTTTGCGCCCGCGCCCGTGGCCGAGACCCGTTGTGAAGACCCCGCCGCCCGACAAGCCGTTCGACCCGGACGACCCGAACTTCGACCCGTGGGCCGACGACCCGAACGCGCCGAAGGAGCCGGGGCTGGACGACGACGAGACGGAATCGGACCCCGACCTGCCGTGGCTCGACGAGCCGTTCGACGCCGAGGACGCGCCGACGCCGACCCCCGCCCCGGCGGCGAACGTCCGCGGCCCGGCCGCGCTGCTCGACTCCGAACTCCGCGGCGAGATCGAGTTTGAGATCCTCTTCCAACAGACGAAGGCCGAGTTCCTCCGGCCGCCGCCGGTCCCGCCGCCGGCCGTGCGGCTCGCGGTGTTGCTGCCGTTCGCCGCGCTCTTCCTGGCGTGGGGGGCCACGCAGCAGGGCGTCCTCGGCATGGCGGCCGTCGCCGGCGTGTTCGCCCTGCACCACCTCGGCCACCACGTCGGCCAGCGGCTCGGCCGCTACCGCGAGCCGGAGCTGCGGTTCTGCCTCGGCCTCGACCGGCGGCTGCCGGCGAACACGACCGCCCCGGCCGGCGCGCGGGCGGTGACGTTCCTCCTCGGCCCGCTGCCGGGGCTGGCGCTGGCGCTCCTGATCGTGGCCCTCGGCCCGCCGGCCGACGGGCCGCTCGACTTCTTCGCGATGGCCCTGGTCGGGTTCAACCTGGCCGAACTCTGGCCGCACACGACCAGCGACGGCGGGAAGCTGTTCGCCCTCGTCCCGGCCCTGCGGCCGCCGTGGGTCGGCACGGTCGTGCGGGCCGCGATCGTCGGGCTGCTCGTGGCCGCGCTGGTGTGGGTTCCCAGCACGCCGGCCCGGATTCTCCTCGGCCTGCTGATAGCCGTGCTGGTGCTGGACTGCCTGCGGGCGCACCGGCTCGCCCGGTCGCGGGCGGCGCTGGCGAACATCTTCCCGGCGCTCCCGCCCCGCCCGGCCGACATCCCGGACGACGCGCTCCGCCGGCTGTTCCACGTGACGCTGGCCCTCGACCCGGCCCGGTACGACCCGGACTACCTGGCCGGCGTGATGCGGAACCTGCACGCCCAGGCGCAGCTCCCGGCGATGCCCCGCCCGGTGGCGGTGGCGGCGGTGGCGGCGTACCTCCTCGGCTGGTTGCTCGCGGCCGGGACGGTCGGGCTGTGGGTGGCGGCGGCGGAGGAGCGGGCGGCCGCGGTGGGCGGGTTGCTGACGGCGTTCGAGCCGGTGATGCGGGCGACCCCGGACGAGTGGCCGGCGGCGACGCGGGCGTTCCTGGCGACGTGGGCCGCGGCCGACCCTCAGGCCCGCCGTGATGCGTGGCAGGAGATGGACCGCTGGGCGGCGAAGTCGCCCCCGAAGTCGGCGGCGATGGCGGAGTTCGTCGAGAAGCTGAGGCCCTAACCGGGGTCATCGTCGCCCGGATTCGGCGGCGGCTTCGCCGCCTCGACCTTCGCCAGGATCGCCACCAACTCGCGCGGGTTCACGACGCCCGGCGTTCCTTCCAGGGCCGCGACCGGGGCTTCGACCAGCCACGTACAAACGACGTGCGACGCCCGCCGCAGCCGGGTGCTCGTCGTCCCCTCCCGGTTCCATGACAGGCGAACGATCTCTTCTTCCGCGGCCACGTTCGAGGAGCTGACCGCCGCGATCAGCACAGGCTTGTCCGGCTGAATGTCGGCCGTCGGTGTGAGGATCACGCCGGGCCGCCTCTTCTCGTTCTGCCCGTTCGGGTCGAGGGACGTGAACCAGACGATGCGGCCTTGCTGGAGGGCGGACGACATGGGTTCCCCTTCAGTCCGCGGGGGCGAAGGGGTCGGCGTCCTCGTCGTACCACGCCTGCGGCGGCGGGGCGTTGGCCGCCAGCTGCTTCGCACGGTCGGCGGTCGGCGAGAGGTACTCCGCGACGATGGCGTACAAATCGTCGAGCGTCACCCACCGGGCCGACAACTCGGCGTACAGGGATTGAACCTCGTCGAAAGCCCTCTGCGGGCGTTCCCTCTCAGGGAAGTCATCCGGCACGTCGGAAATGAGCAGGAGCATACCCTTCAATAGGAAGGTGTAGGCTTGGAGAACCTGAAGGTAACGGTCCCGGACGGCGTGCAACTCTTCGACCCGATCCGCCTTGGCAGCAACCTTGCAAGTCTCCACCCACCGGTCGCGGACGCTCGGCCAAAAGAATCGACGATGCCACCACATCTCGAAGAACTCGGGGTGGAATGGCGGGTAACGGTCGTGACCCGTTAGTCGGTCGAGCATTTCGTTGAACATGACTCCGACCCCGTTCACGCCACGAACTGGTCCAGGAACTTCTTGCTCTGCCGGATCGCCCGCTTGCGGTCGGCGAGGTCCCGCTCGTAGGCCCGGTCCTCGACCTCCACGCACACCGGCCCATTGTAACCGGTGTCCGTCAGCGCCGCGAAGAACTCGCCCCACTTCACGTCGCCCAGCCCCGGCAGCTTCGGCTGGTGCCACCCGAGGCCCAGCGCGCCGACCTCGTAGAGCTTGTCCTGGTCGATCCGCTCGTCCTTCGCGTGGACGTGGACCAGCTTCTTGCCGAACTCCCGCAGCGCCCGGCCGCAGTCGATGAACTGCCAGACGAGGTGCGACGGGTCGAAGTTCAGCCCGATCGGCGCGGTCGGGAACGCCTGGAACAGCCGCCGCCACACGGCCGGGCTGACGGCCACGTTCTTGCCGCCCGGCCACTCGTCGTTCGAGAACAGCATCGGGCAGTGCTCGATGCCGATCCGCACGCCGCTCGCCTTCGCCGCGTCGAGGATGCTCGGCCAGACCTGCCCGATCATCTCGAAGTTCTGCTCGACCGTCTTCTTCCAGTCGCGACCGATGAACGTGTTCACGACCGTCGTGCCGCACAGCGGGGCGGCCGCGATGAGCTTCTTCAGGTGGGCGACGACGACCTCGCGGTGCGCCGGGTCCGGGTCGAGCGGGTTCGGGTAGTACCCGAGGCCGCTGATGCCGACGCCGTGCTTCGCGGCCAACTCCTTGACGCGCGCGCCCTGTTCCGGCGTGAAGTTCGTGACGTCGATGTGGGTAACGCCGGCGTACCGGCGTTCGGCCCCGCCGACCGGCCAGCACATGACCTCGACGCACGCGAACCCCTCGTCGGCGGCGAACTTCAGCACGTCCTCCAGCGGCAGGTCGCCGAGGATGGCGGAAACGAACCCGAGTTGCATGGCGACACCCGATGGATGAAGGATGCCGTGATCTTAGCGAAATCCAGAGGTCAGAGGTCAGAGGCCAGACATCAGCAAAGCCGTGGTCCGGCCGACCTCTGACCTCTGATTTCTGACTTCTGCTTCAGTTGTCATCCGCCGCCGCCGAGGGTATCCCTGAACGGTAGACCTTCCTTCCGCCGACACGGTTCTCCCATGCACGTCACGCTCGACTACGGCAAGACCGGCCTGCCCGTCACCCTCCCGGAGGAGCGGCTCGTCGCGCCGCCGCTGACCATCTCGGACGCGCCGCCGCTCGCCGACGCGCAGGCCGCCATCGCGGACGCCATCCGCAACCCCATCGGCTCGCCGCCATTGTCGGAACTCGCGAAGGGGAAGAAGACGGCGTGCATCGTCATCTGCGACATCACGCGGCCCGTCCCGAACAAGCTCATCCTTCCCGAAATCCTCAGCACCATCGAGGCGGCGGGCGTGCCCCGGTCCGGCATCACGATCCTCAACGCGACCGGCCTGCACCGGCCGAACGAGGGTGACGAGATGGTCGAACTCGTCGGCGAACACGTCGCGGCCAACTACACGTGCGTCAACCACCACGGCAAGGTACTCCATGAGCACGATTACCTCGGCACGACGCCCAACGGCGTGCCGATGTGGATCGACAACCGGTACACGACGGCCGACCTGAAGATCACGACCGGCCTCATCGAGCCGCACCTGATGGCCGGGTACAGCGGCGGGCGGAAGCTCATCTGCCCCGGCATCGCGGCCCTGGAGACCGTGAAGCGGTGGCACTCGCCGAAGTTCCTGGAGCACCCGAAGGCCGACTGTGGCAGCGTCGAGGGGAACCCGGTCCACGAGGAGAACACGTACATCGCGCTCAAGGCCGGGTGCGACTTCATCGTGAACGTGTGCATCGACGGCAAGCGGCGGGTCACGTGGGTCGGGGCCGGGGACATGATTAAGGCGTGGGAGGCGGGCGTGCGGTTCTGCCGGGACGTGGTGAAGGCCGGCGTGCCGGAGCCGGTGGACGTGGTCGTGACCAGCTGCGCCGGCTACCCGCTCGACACGTCCTGGTACCAGGCCGTGAAGGGCCTCACCGGGGCGCTGCCGATCGTGAAGAAGGGCGGCACGATCATCCTCGCCGCGAGCCTGACCGAGGGGCTGGGCAGCCACGAATTCCAGGAGCTGGTGAAGGAGTACGCGGCGAAGGGGCTGTACAAGAGCCTGTCGGTGGCGGCGGTGACCCGCGAGCCGCGGCCGCACGACACCTGCGAGATGGACGAGTGGCAGATCGTGATGCTGCAGAAGGTGCTGGCCCACTGCCGGGTGAAGGTGGTGACCGGCGGCCTGCCGGCCGACGTGCTGCGGGCGTGCGCCGTCGAGCCGGCCGCGACGGTCGAGGAGGCGGTGTCCGACTCGCTCCGCGAGTACGGCGACGCCGCGACGCTGGCGGTCATCCCGAAGGGGCCGTACGTGCTGGCCTACGTGATCGGGGCGTGAGGCTGCTACAATCGCAAAACCCGCGGAGAGGTTGTCATGGCGTTCAGCGAGTTCCGTTACCCCGACGTACTCGACCGGCTGAGCGTTCGCGAAGAACAGGTCGCCAGCCTGTTCGCCGACGTGCCGCCGGTCGAACCCGGGCCGGCGTTGCGTGCCTGGTTACCACAGAGCGTGCCCCTGGGCACGACGGCTCATTCGGAGGCAGCGCGGGCGATTTGGATCGTCGGGCCGGTTCTCGCCGACCTGTGGAACCGGTTCCCGAACCGGTTGAATCTCCTGGCCGGCGTTGATTTCCAAGCCGATGCCGCGGCCGGGCTGAACGGGTACGTCGATTTCATACTCTGCGAGGGCATCCAACGGTTTACGGTGTCGGCCCCGGTCTGTCTAATCTTCGAGGCGAAGCGGGACAGCATCCCGGACGGCCTCGGCCAGGCCATTGCCGGGATGGTCGGCGCTCAGCGGTACAACGCCCGCGAGGGACATCCTATCGACCCGATCTACGGGTGTGTGACGACCGGGAGCTTGTGGCGGTTCTTACGGTTGTCGGGGGCGACCCTCACCAGCGACCGGCGGGAATATTTCATGGCCGAGGTGGAAGAAATTCTCGGCGTCCTGAGCAGCATGATCCGCCCCGTCGGCGGCACGGCCGCGGCGTGAACTCCGAATCCTCAACGATTCCACCCCCGCCCGCGCCTTCGGCTGGATTTCCGCCCGACCGTGGGGTAAAAATGGTCGAACCCCGTCATCGTCCCGAAGGCCCCTTGCCCGTGACCCGCGCGTCGCTCCGAGTCCTGGCCCAAGCGCTGCTCGCCGCCCTCTTCCTGGTCGGCGGGGCGGCCGCGGACGTGCGGCCGGCCGCCGGGTACGCAGCCGCCCCGCCGACGCCCTCGAATCAGGCCCCGACCGAGGAAGACGACACCGAGGCCGCGAAGGACAAGCGGCACAGCCCCCGCGAACTCCACGACCACCCCCGCCGCCCGACCCGCGGCACGAAGCTGCCAGGCGTCGCCGACCCCCGCCCGTTCGCCATTTTCCACCTCCCGACCCGCCCGAGCGACCTCGGCCGCTCGCCGCCCCGTCGCTGTTAGCACGTCCCGGTAACGTCGCGCCCTGACCGCCGCGCGCCCGGTCGCGCCCCGGCCGTCCCCCGCTCCCGTCGTCGATCCCGACCGCACTCTCCCGGCATTCCTTCACACACACCCGAGGGCGTCATGGAAAAGCTCATCAACGGCATTCATCACTTCGAGGCGAACATCTTCCGCGAGCGGCACGCGCTGTTCCAGCAGCTCGTCGGCGGGCAGCACCCGCAGGCGCTGTTCATCACCTGTTCGGACTCCCGCATGGTTCCGTCGCTGATTACCCAGGCCGACCCCGGCGACCTGTTCGTCCTGCGGAACGCCGGGAACATCGTGCCGACCTACGGCAGCACGAACGGGTCCGGGGCGGAGGCGGCGACCATCGAGTACGCCATCCGTGGGCTGGGGATCAAGGAGATCGTCGTCTGCGGCCACACCCGGTGCGGGGCGATGCAGGCGCTGCTCCAGCCGGAGTCCCTGGACGGGATGCCGCGGGTGCGGGAGTGGCTCCGCCACTCGGATGCGTGCAAGGAGGTCGTCGAGACCGTGTACGCCGACCTGCCGCCGGAGGCGAAGTGGAAGGTGGCGATCGAGGAGAACGTGCTGACGCAGATCGAGAACCTGCGGACGCACCCGGCCGTGGCCGTCGGGCTGGCGCAGGGCGACCTGAAACTGCACGCCTGGGTGTACAAGATGGAGACCGGCCAGGTGTTCGCCTACGACCCGCAGGCCGGGCAGTACGAGCCGCTGAAGAAGGCGGACGGCGCGCCGCTGGTGTCCGTCGTCCCGTCCCGCAAGCCGCTCCCGAACGGCCTGCCGGTCCCGACCGCCTGACGGGTCGTTCGGCGGAATGCTGGAAATCTCTTCCCGCCGTTCGACGAAGAAGACGGTGAGGGCGACCCGTTGACGCGCCTCCGATAATGGCTGTTCCCGACCCCGGAGGTGCGCCATGTCCGCCGTCCGACAAATCCTCGGCGACCCGGTCACCGCGCACATGCGGACCGAGCCGACCCGCCTCACCGTCGGCCAGACGATCGCCGACGCGCTCGACCACGTCCGCAAGAACCCGCCGCCCAACCGCGTGCTGTACCTGTACGTCGTGGACGCGGCCGGGAAGCTCGTCGGCGTCGTGCCGACCCGTCGCCTCTTGCTCTCGCCGCCGGAAACGGTCGTCGATGAGATCATGGTCCGCACCGTCATCACCATCCCGCACGCGGCCACCGTGTTGGAGGCGTGCGAGTTCTTCACGTTCCACAAGCTGCTCGCGTTCCCGGTCGTGGACGAGCGGAAGCACCTGCTCGGCACGGTGGACGTGGACCTGTACACGGAGGAAATGTCGGACATCGACCGGCGGGAGGGGAACGACGACCTGTTTCAGCTCATCGGCGTCCACCTCAGCGAGTCGGAACAGGCGAACCCGCGGCTGGCGTTCGGCCGGCGGTTCCCGTGGCTCTTGTGCAACGTCGCCGGCGGGATGCTCGCCGCGCTGCTCGCGGACGCCTACCAGGACGTGGCCACGCTCGCCGTCGTGACGCCGTTCATCGCCGTCGTGCTGGCCCTCGGCGAGAGCGTGAGCATCCAGTCGGTGAGCCTCGCGCTGCAGACGCTGCACGGGAAGCCGCCGACGTGGGGGGACCTCGGCCGCAAGGTCGGCCGGGAGCTGCTGGTGGGGTTCCTACTGGGGGCGGCGTGCGGCGGCACGGTCGGGCTGATCGCGTACCTGTGGAAGGGGTCGGCCTACGTCGGGCTGAGCCTGTTCCTCGGCATCGGCGGCGGGGTAACGGCCGCGGCCGCCGTCGGGCTGGCGCTGCCGTACCTGTTGCGGCTGCTCCGCCGCGACCCGCGCGTCGCGGCCGGGCCGGTCGCGCTAGCGCTGAGCGACATGGTGAGCCTGCTCTTGTACTTCAACCTCGGCCGGTGGCTGCTGACGTGAAATGTAGGGCGGGTCAAGGCTTTGCGCCAACCCGCCGGCTTATCTCCCTCTCCCCCGGCTCTGCGGGGGAGAGGGCCGGGGTGAGGGGGTTAAGAGCTTCCCGCGGCAAGAACGTCCCTCCCCTCGGAGGCAGCTCGGACCCCCTCACCCTAACCCTCTCTCCCGCAAAGCCAGGGGAGAGGGGATAAGAGAGCCGGCGGGTCGGCGCAAAGCCTTGACCCGCCCTACAAAACTACCCCGCCTTCTTCGCCGCCGCGCCCTGGATCGCCCCCTTCGTCTTCTCGATGGCCGCGTCCCACTGCGGCTTCAGCCACTTCCAGACCTCCTTCGAGATCAGCGCGTCCTGCTCGAACGTCACGGCCGTCTTCCCGTCCGGGAACCCCTCGTCGATGAAGTCGGTCGGCTTCTGGCCGCCCTCGGTCTTCCACGGCGTCCCGCCGACGCCGCCGTGCGTGCAGCGGAAGTGCTTGACCTTGCCCTTCGTCTTCGCCGGCCGGAGGATCGTCAGCCCGCAGTTCCCGAACGACCCGCGGGACTTCGACTCCTTCGCCCGGAACGCGTGCAGGCACAGTTCCACGTTCCCGCCGACCGGCGTGTCGAACGTCATCCCGACGGCCGCGACGGCCGCCCCGAGCAGCGCCCCGGCCCCGCTCGCGGCCGTGGCCGCCCCGGCCGTCGTCGGGCTGAACCCGCGGGGGACGAACAGCCCGACCTCCGACGACCGGTCCACGGCGTCGAACAGCGCCAGGCAGTTGACCGTGTACGTGGTGCCGATGAACGAGTTCAGGTAGGCGGCCGTCTCGACGACGGCCGCCCCGCCGCGGCTGAACCCGGCCAGGAAGATGCCCTTCGCCTTGCCGGACTTGAACAGCCGCCGGACCCACCCGTAGGCTTCCTGCGCGAGCACGCCGGTTTCCATCCCGAGCGTGGTCGGCCCGCGGCTGTAGAACGCCAGCTCCGGCCACGGCCACGACTTGTACAGCCGGCGGACGTGGCTCTCGGCGAAGTCGAGGGCGTACTTCTTGTTGCTGTCCGGCCCGGTCCCGTCGATCCCGGCGAACGCGATCATGGGGCGAATCCTCGGTGCGTGACGAAGGTGGCACGTCCAATTGAAGCATCCGCCCGGCCGGGACGCAAATGGAAACGGGTTCGCCCGGCCGCGCGGTGGATGCCCGCCCGTCGGGCCGCTATTCTGGAAGCATCCCCAGGAGTGGCGGCGATGAGCAAGAAACTCGACGACCTGACGATCGACGACCTGCTGGAGCCGTGCGAGCGGTGCGCCGCCGCGAAGGAGTCCGGCGTCCAGCGGAAGCGCGGCCCGGACCAGACGAAGGAGTTCTCGCTGCGCGACGCGAAGAGCTGCGCCGTCTGTCACGGCACGAAGCTGGCGCTGAACAAGATCGGCCTTCAGATCAAGCGACTGGCCGTCGAGATGCGGGACCGCGGCTACCTCAGCCCGTGACCGGGCGGGTCCGTACAATTCCGCCATCGCCCCGCAGCCCCGCGCACCGGTCATGGCCGACACCACGCACGAACCGCCGTACCCCACCACCGACCGCGGGGCGGAATCGCCCACCGCGACGCACCTGTTCCGGCCCGACGACGGGCCGCGGACGGTGCTGCAAACCGGCGAGCAGCTCGCCCTCGCGGCCGCCCTCTCGACCGGCCAGCAGACCGTGCCCGGCTACGAGATCATCGAGGAGATCGGCCGCGGCGGCATGGGCGTCGTCTACAAGGCGAAACAAATCCAGGCGAACCGCGTCGTCGCGCTCAAGATGATCCTCGGCGGCGGCCACGCCGGGACGGCCGACCGGGAGCGGTTCAAGATCGAGGTCGAGGCCACGGCCCAGCTCCAGCACCCCGGCATCGTGCAGGTGTTCGAGGTCGGCGAGCACCACGGGCTGCCGTACTTCAGCATGGAACTGTGCGAGGGCGGGGCGCTGACGAAGCTCAGCAAGGGCCGGCCGCAGCCGCCGCACGTCGCCGCCGCCGTCGTCGAGCGGATCGCGCACGCGGTCAACGTCGCCCACGCGCACGGCATCGTCCACCGCGACCTGAAGCCGGGGAACATCCTCATCGGCCGGGACGGGACGCCGAAGGTCGGGGACTTCGGGCTGGCGAAGCGGCTCGACGCCGAGAGCGGGCACACGCACAGCGGCGCGGTCATGGGGACGCCGAACTACATGGCCCCGGAGCAGGCGGCCGGGAACGCGAAGGAGGTCGGCCCGCCGGCGGACGTGTACGCCCTCGGCGTCATCCTGTACGAGCTGCTCGCCGGCCGCACGCCGTTCCAGGCGGACAACCTGCCGGCCCTGTTGGAGAAGGTGATCCACAACCAGCCGCCGGCGCTGTCCGACTCCGGGCGGACGGTGCCGCGGGATTTAGAAACGATCTGCCTGAAGTGCCTGGCGAAGGAGCCGGGGCTGCGGTACCAGACGGCGGGGGAGCTGGCCGAGGACTTGCGGCGGTTCCAGCACGGGGAGTCGATCTCGGCCCGGCAGTTGGGCATGGTCGAGCGGTTCGCGTGGATGCTGGAGAAGAGCCAGCACGACAAGCAGTTCGTGCGGTACGCCGGGTTCTTCCTGTGGCTCGCGCCGGTGCTACTCGTGCCGGAGCTGGTGGCGACGGCGATCCGGTACTACGGGCTGCCGTCGTACTACGTGGTCCCGGTGTACGCGATGCGGCCGGTCCTCGGCCTCGGGCTGTTCCTGTACTACGGCGGCGGCCGCATCTGGCCGGCGAACCCGGCGGAGCAGCACATGCTCTCCGTGTTCGGCAGCTTCGTGCTCGCGGCCGGGCTGCTGTTCGTGAACCTGGGGCTGCACGAGGACGCCGGGACGTGGAACAGCGCCGCGTTCTACCAGGCCGTGGCCGCGGCGTCGGCGGTGGCGTTCTTCTCGCTGGGCGCGATGTTCTGGGGCGGGTGCTACCTGGTCGGCGTGACGTTCCTGGTGCTGATCCCGGTGATGGCGATCGACCCGCGGTTCTGCCCGATCGAGTACGGCAGCGTGTGGGCCGCCGTCTGCCTGCGGATCGGCCTCCGACTGCGGAAGTTGGCGCGGGAGCAGGCGGCGCAAGCATAAGTTTTGTGGAACCCGGAGCGGGAGCGACGGGGTGATTGTCCCTCACCCCGTCGCTCCCGCTCCGGGTTCCACCGGCCGACGCGACGGTCCGAGGTTTTAGCCCCGAAGGGGCGGAACATGTCAGCCCAGGGCAACGCCCTGGGTAACGGTCCCACCCCTCACACCAAGCCCTGAAAGGGCGAAAGAGTGCCGCCCTTTCAGGGCTTCGGCGTTGTGGGTGGCGGTCTACCCAGGGCGTTGCCCTGGGCTGACATGTTCCGCCCCTTCGGGGCAAAGACATCGCGTGTACGAAACACGCCTCCCGACGAAAACAGGTTTTGACACCCCGATCTCCGAGCCTGCCGATGCCCGCGTCCCTGCTGTCCGCCCCGCCGCTCGACCCGACGCACGCGGAGTTCCACGTCGAGCGCATCCTGAAGCCCGCCGCGGCCCGCACGCACAAGATCATCGCCGTGCTGCCGGCGTACAACGCCGCCCGGACGCTCGCGGCGACCGTCGCCGACTTCCCGCCGGGGAGCGTGGACGAAATCCTCCTCGTGGACGACGGCAGCCGGGACGACACCGTCGCCATCGCCCGCCGGATGGGGCTGACGGTCATCGTCCACGAGAAGAACACCGGGTACGGCGGCAACCAGAAGACGTGCTACCGGTACTGCCTGGACCGCGGGGCGGACGTGGTGGTGATGATCCACCCGGACTACCAGTACGACGCGCGGGTCATCCCGCACGCCGTCGGCATCGTCGAACTCGGTATCTGCGACGTGGTCCTCGGCAACCGCGTCCGGTCGCGGGCGGAAGCGTTGAAGTGCGGGATGCCGTGGTGGAAGTACGTGTGCAACCGCGGGCTGACGATGTTCGAGAACGTCGCCCTCGGCCAGAACCTCGGCGAGTTCCACAGCGGGTTCCGCGTCTACCGCCGCAGCGTACTGGAAACGATTCCCTTTGAATCGAACAGCGACGACTTCGTGTTCGACACGCAGTTCCTGGTGCAGGCCGTCCACTTCGGGTTCCGGCTCGGCGACGTACCCGTCCCGGTGCGGTACTTCGACGAGGCGAGTTCGATCAACTTCCGCCGCAGCACGAAGTACGGCGTCGAGACGCTGAAGACGGTCGGCCAGTTCTGGCTGCACCGCCTCGGGCTGGGAAAGAGTCGGCTGTTCCGGGCGAAATGATTACACGCCCTTCGCCCACGGCAGCAGGACGCGGACCAGCACCCGGACCTCGTCCTCCGTCGGCAACGTCGGTCGCGATGCGGTAGCGGGCGCGAATGCCGCCGCGGCCCGCGGCGCCAGGTGGAACTCGCGGTCCACTGGCGGCGGCTCGTGGCCGGACCCGTGCGGGTCGAACGGCTGGGCCGCCGCGGTTCCGGCGACCGCGACCAGGACGACGAGCGAGCGAACCATCGTGCGACTCCGGACGGAAAGCCGGGGACGATACCGTGCCCGCCGGGAATTGCAAGAGAATTGAGGGGGCCGCGTGCGACACCTGACGGGACACACGAAGGCCGTCCGGGCGGCGACGTTCGCGCCGGACGGCCGCCTCGTCTCGGCCGGCGAGGACCGGACCGTGCGGGTCTGGGACGTGGCCGCCGGGAAGCCGGTCGAGGTCATTTCCGCGAAGCGCGTCGTGTACGCGGCGGCCGTCTCCCCGGACGCCGGTACGCTCGCCTACGCCGGGCGGTCGCCCGACCCGCGGTCTGGGGTCAACGTCGTCCAGTTGTGGGACTTGAAGGCCGGGCGACCGGTCCGGGAACTCGACTGGCCGATGCCGGAAGACATGCGGTCGGTCTGGTCGCTGTCGTTTTCCGCGGACGGCGAGACGCTCGCCGGCGCGGCCCGGCGGTTAGGCGGTGGGAACGTCCTCAACGGCGGCGGCGGCCGGTGGTGGCGGGTCCGCAACCCCGCCGTCACGGAGGCGCTGCCGGACCAGGGCATCTACGCCGCCGCGTTCGCGACCGCCGGTTCGCGGCTGGCGGTGACGATCGACCGGGCCGTCCGCGTCCTCGACGGCCCCGCCGGGCCGGAGGTCCGCCGCTACCCGCTCACGTCGTCGTGGGCGGCCGACCTCAGGTTCGTCCCCGGCGGGACGGAACTGGTCGTCGCGATGAACAGCTTCCTCTGCGCGGCCGACCCGACGACGGCCGCCAAGCTGCGGCGGGTGAAGACCGGCATCCCGCGGCTCTCGGCCGTGGCCGTCGCGCCCGACGGCCAGAGCGCGTTCGCCGTCGGCCGGCCGGGCCGCGTCGAGCGCTACCGGCTGCCGGAGTTGACTTTGATGCATGCGTTCGACTTCGGGTTGGGGAACGTGGACGCCATCGCCGTCTCGCCCGACGGCCTGACGTTCGCGGTCGGCGGGGAGAACGGGCTGATCGTCTGCGACGCGGAATAGCGAATCAGTAATCCGCCCAGTTCGCCGTCTCGCCGCCGGCGCGGGTCGCGAGGGCGGGCATGATGGGGGCGGCCGAGTACCGCAGGAACTGCACCGACCCGTCCGCGAACAGCCACTGCCCGCCGCCGGGGTGCAGGCTCCAGAAGTGGTGCGCGTCGCACGGGTTGATGAGCTTGCCGGGGCCGTACACGTTGTCCTTCGGGCAGCCGACCGTTAGCAGCGCCCGCTCCTCCGTCACCGCCAGCGCGGAGTCGTAGGCCGACCACGCCCACCAGCCCCAGTCGAGGTCCGGCTCCGGCGACGGCGGCCGCTCGCCGAGCATCACCGTGTGGCTCGTCCCGTCCACGATGTCCGTCACCTTCGTGTCCGAACTCCGGTAGATGACCCCGTCCTTCGGCCCGCCGAAGTCGAGGTTCATGTTCGTGTTCGACGGCCCCTCGCGGTACACGCTGCCTTCCACGGCCAGGTACGAGGTCAGGCCGAACTGCGGGCCGATGTACTTGTAGTACCCGTCCGTCGAGGTCTTGTGCCGCCGCGGGTCGGAGTTGCACATGAACAGGTCCACGATCTTCTCTTGGGCCGAGATGACGCCGAGCGCCCGCAGGTTGTCCAGCTCGATGTACGGCAGCGCGAGCGTCGCCCAGCTCTTCCGCGGCCGCGGGTCCGGGGCGAGCGGCTGCTCGTCCGGCGTGTCGAAGTTCCAGTACTCGTTGTACGCCTGCGGGAACTTCCCCTGCTGGGCCTCGAAGTGGTGCAGCGCGATCCCGAGCTGCCGGAGCTTGTTCTGGCAGGCGGCGCGGTTCGCCGACTCGCGGGCCATCTGCACGGCCGGGAGGATCATGCCGATGAGCACGCCGATGATCGCGATCACGACGAGGACCTCGATCAGCGTGACGCCGGGCCGGGACGTGCGGGACACGGATGCCTCCGTCGCGGGCGAATTCTGGTCCCCTCTCCCCCGGCTTTGCGGGGGAGAGGGAGGAAAACCAAGCCGGCGGTTGAAAAAGAAAAGGGGGCGGCCGGGCCACCCCCTCGGTTCGGACGCACGAACGCGGTGGCCGTTACTTCTTGATTTCCTTGCCCGTCTCGGCGTTGATCTGCAGGTCGCCGAACGTCAGCACGAGGTCGTCGCCGACCTTCTCGTACTTCATCTCGGAGAACTCCTTGTCCTTGAGCAGCTTCGACGCGATCTCCATCAGCCGGCCTTCCGGCAGCTTCGCCTTGCCGGTCGCCTTCTTCATGAGCAGGTCGAGCATGTCCTTGTTGACCTTCTCGATCCCCTTGCTCGTGTCCTTGACGACCTTGCCGCTCTTCAGGTCCACTTCCCGCTCGAACAGCAGCCGCTGCTCGCGGTTGTACATGTAGAAGCCCATCACGACGGACCCGTCACTCTTGTTCTCGACGCGGGAGTTGACGAGCTGGCCGCTCGGCGGGTTGGCCGTGGCCACGGCGTAGGCGTCCTTGAACTGATCGACCGTGCCCTTGCCGGGGCCGGCCTTGGTTTGCGCGAAGGCCGACGCGCCGAACACGACGACCGCGGCCAGGGCCGCACTGAACTTGACCATGACGTTTCTCCGGAGGAATGACCGAGGACGTAGGACCATTTTCCGCCCCTTCGACCGAGCCGCGAGGGTCGGAAGAATAGACGCGGAAGGTGAGGGAATAGTTCTTCGGTTAGATAAAAGAGTAACCACCGGCCGGGCCGGACACAACCCAAATTCCGCAGAACGACCCGCGGGCATCACCGGCGCGACCGGCGCATCCGCGCCGGCACGGTCACGGCGAACGGCACGGCGTAAGCGTGCCGGTGGAGCGCTCCACCGGCATGCTTACGCCGTGCCGTTCGCCAAACCCGCCCTACGAAACCAGCTCGCTGATCGGCGACCCCCACGGGACGAGCGTGAACGGCCGCTGGAGGCGGTCCCGCAGCTCCGTGTCCGGCGGGATGCCGAGGCATTGGTAGGCGGTCGCGATCACGTCCGCCGGCGACACCGGGTTGCGGCTCGGCTTCGCCCCGATCTTGTCGCTGGCCCCGTGGACGGCCCCGCCCTTGATCCCGCCGCCGGCCAGCATCAAGGAGTAGCAAAAGTTCCAGTGGTCCCGCCCGGCCGCCGGGTTGACCTTCGGCGACCGCCCGAACTCGCCCATGACGACCACGAGCGTGCGGTCGAACAGCCCGCGGTCCGACAGGTCGGCGAACAGGCTGGCCACGGCCGCGTCGAGTTGCGGTAGCAACTCGTCCTTCAGTTTCTTGAAGTTGTTCCCATGCGTGTCCCACGTCGCGTTCGCGTCCGGGGCCCACGAGACGCACGCCACCCGCGACCCGGCCTCGATCAGCCGCCGGGCGAGCAGGACGCTCTGGCCGTAGATGTTCCGCCCGTAGGAATCCCGCACCTTCGGCGGCTCGCGGTCGATGCGGAGCGCCTTCTGCATCTCCGGCGACGTGAGCAGGTCGAACGCCTTCGCCTGGATCGCGTCGTGTTCCAGCACGGTCGTGTTGCCGCCGAGCTTGCCGACGAGTTGCTTCCGCACGTCGAGCCGGGACGGGTCCACGTCCGGGCCGAGGGTCAGCTCCGGCATGTCGAAGTTCGGGGCGTTCGGGTCCTTCAGGATGAAGAACGGGTCGCGGGGCTTGCCGAGGAACCCGCCGTAGAACCCCGGCTGTGGCGGCCCGCCCGCGCCTTCTTTCGTGATGTACGGCAGCGACACGTAGGGCACGACGGCCGACCGCGGCGGCTTGAGCATGCCCATGACGGAGCCGACGGCCGGGTGGTCGTTCGGGGTGAACGTGGACGCCGAGTTGTCGCCGCGGTCGTGGCCGGTGAGCGCCGTGTAGACGCCGGCGGCGTGCGCGTTGTTGACGCTGTGGTGGGCCGACCGGATGAGCGCCGACCGGTGCATCCAGTTGGCCGTCTTCGGCAGGTGCTCGCCGAACTGGACGCCGGGGACGGTGGTGGGGATCGGCTTGAACTCGCCGCGGATTTCGGGCGGCGCGTCCGGCTTCGGGTCCCACATGTCCAGGTGCGGCGGCCCGCCGTTGAGGAAGATGAGGATGCAGTGGTCGGCGTGTGTCTTCGCCGGGTTGGCGCGGAGCAACTGCGGGAGCGTAAGGCCGAGCGCGGCGGCCCCGCCGGCGGCGATCATCTCGCGGCGGGACACCCGCGGCCCGCGGCAGGGGGGGGTGGACATCGGCGAACGCCCTCGGACAGCGGAGGGATGGCAGGAAGTTGAAGTATCGCCGATTTCGCCGGCCGGGGCAAGTGTTTGTGTCAACGGCGAGCGTCGGGGCGTAAGCCCGACGTGGCTGCACCACGGGCAACGAGTTCTACGTCACCGACAATAGCCGCTGTGGGCGTGCAGCCACGTCGGGCTTACGCCCCGACGCTCGCCGTTGCGACGGGTTCAAGTTTTCGCTTCGTTCGACCGATAACTCGATGTGCCGCCGTCTCGGAACAGCATTCCCATGCGGGCCTGTGTCGTCATCGCGATCCTCGGGTTGTCGGCCGGCTGCGCCTGGACGCCGAAGCCCTACGCGACCGACCCGCTGATCCGCACGCGGACGGCCCTCCCCGGCGACCCGCTCGCGCCGGCCGCCGCCCCGCCGCGGGCCGTGCCCGAGCCGCCGGACCCGCCGGACGGCGAGTTGGTGGCGTCCGCCGGCTACGTCCCGCAGAACGTGCGGTAGCCGCACTCGTCGGCCGGCGGGTCGCGGTACTTCGCCAGCCCCGGCCGGTCCTCGAACGGCGACGCCAGCGCCGCGAGGAGGTCGTGCAACGGCGACAGGTCGTCCCGCTCCGCCGCGGCCAGTGCTTCCTCGACCCGGTGGTTCCGCGGGATCACGGCCGGGTTCGCGGCCCGCATCGCGGCGGCGACCTCGCCGGCCGGTCGGCCCTCGCGGCCGAGCCGGTCCCGCCACCGGGCGTGCCACTCGCGGAACGCCGGCTCGTCGTACCGGTCGCCCGCCGGCGGCCCCTCGCCCGACAGGTCGCGGAACACGTTCGTGAAGTCGGCCCGGACCTTCTGCATCCAGTCCAACAACCCCTGCGCCAGCTCGCGGTCGGCCGCCTCCTCCGTCGCCAGCCCCAGTTTCGCCCGCATCCCGGCCAGCCAGTACGCCCCGAACCGGTCCGGGAACTCGTTGAGCACCTCCGTCGCCACGGCGACCGCCTGGTCCCCGTCCGGGGCGAAGAGCGGCAGCAGCGCCTCGGCGAACCGGGCCAAGTTCCAGTGCGCGATCGCCGGCTGGTTTCCGTAGGCGTACCGGCCGCCGCGGTCGATCGAGCTGAACACCGTCGCCGGGTCGTAGGCGTTCATGAACGCGCACGGGCCGTAGTCGATCGTCTCGCCGGACACGGCCATGTTGTCCGTGTTCATCACCCCGTGGATGAACCCGGCGTGCTGCCACCGGGCGATCAGGGCCGCCTGCCGGTCGAGCGCGGCCCGGAAGAACGCGACGTACTTCCCCGGCCCGTCGGGGATCGTCGGGTAGTGCCGGGCGATGGCGTAGTCCGCCAGCGCCCGGAGCGTCGGCTCGTCCCGGCGGGCGGCGGCGTACTCGAACGTGCCGACGCGGATATGGCTTTCCGCCACGCGGGTGAGGACCGCGCCCCGGAGCACCCGCTCGCGGAGGACCGGCTCGCCGGTCGTGACGACGGCCAGGGCGCGGGTCGTCGGGACGCCGAGCGCCGCCATCGCCTCGCCGATGACGTACTCCCGGAGCATCGGGCCGAGGGCGGCCCGGCCGTCGCCGCGGCGGGAGAACGGGGTCGGCCCGGTCCCCTTGAACTGCACGTCCACCCGCCGGCCGGCCGGGGTGACGTGCTCGCCCAGCAGGATGGCGCGGCCGTCCCCGAGCATCGTGAACCCGCCGAACTGGTGGCCGGCGTACGCCTGCGCCAGCGGGTGCGCCCCGGCCGGCAGCTCCTGGCCGGCGAACAGGGTCGCGGGCGAGGGGACCGCCGAAAGGTCGAGGCCGAGTTCGCCCGCGAGCCGGTGGTTCAGGATCGAGACGCGCGGGTCCCGCACCCGGACCGGCGCGGCCGGGGCGTGCAGCGTGTCGGGCAGCCGGGCGTAGGTGTTGTCGAACCGCCAACCGACGGCGTCGGACGGGGTGGTCATCGTGTTCCTCAAAACGGCTCGAATCACCAACGACTAACGGTGGCGAAGTTCGCCCTGGGACCGCGGGCGTCCCGCCCGCCCACCTTCCCATCACGGGGACCAGCCTTACGCGGCTGGGCGCGAAGCGGGCGGGACGCCCGCGGTCCCAGGGGGTTGAAACCGTGTCGTGCCCCGACGAGGGGCGTCACCCCGCCGGGGGGCGGGCCGGCGTCTCGGCCAGCACCCGCTCCAGCACGGCCGGGTCGGGCGGCTTGACCAGGTGGCCGTCGCACCCGGCCTCGTGCGACTTCCGCCGGTCCTCGTCCTGGCCCCACCCGGTCAGGGCGAAGATTCGCACCGCCCGGCCCCACGGTTCCGACCGGATGCGGCGGGTGGCGTCGAACCCGTTCAGGTTCGGCATCCCCAGGTCCATGAAGATCAGGTCCGGGCGGACGGCCGCCGCCCGCTCGACCGCCTCCAGCCCGTCGCGGGCCGTGTGGACCTCGCTGCCCATGAGGGACAGCATCAGGCCGAGCGTCTCGGCCGCGTCCGCGTTGTCGTCCACGACCAGTACCGTCCGCCGGGCGACCGCCCCGACCGCCCCGTCCGTCGCGACGGGGCGGGGCGCGTCCGCGACGGCCGGCAGCCGGACCACGAACTCGCTGCCGCGGCCGCGGCCCTCGCTCTTGGCCTCGACCGTGCCGCCGTGCAACTCGACCAGCCGCTTTACGATGCTCAACCCGATCCCCAGCCCGCCCCGCGACTTCTCCAGCGACTGGTCGCCCTGCGTGAACAGGTCGAACACCTTGGGCAAAACCTCGGCGGGAATCCCGATGCCGGTGTCGCGGACGGTCACGACCGCCTCGCCGCCCTGCCGTTCGACCGTCAACCAAATGCGGCCGCCGGGGTCGGTGTACTTCACGGCGTTCGTCAGCAGGTTGCCGACGGCCTGCGCCAGCCGCGTCGGGTCGCCGTCCGCCACGACCGGGGCCGGCGGGAGCGCCACCGTCAGCTCGTGGCCGAGTTCCCGGACGGTCGGCTCGACCGTCTCGACGGCGCTGCGGGCGACCGCCGCCAGGTCCACCCGCTCCTTCTTCAACGCGACCTTGCCGCGGCTGATCCGGCTCACGTCCAGCAGGTCGTCCACCATCCGGACGAGGTGCGCGACCTGCCGCTCCATGATGCCGCGGACGCGGGCGAACGCCTCCCCGGCGGCCGGGCTACGGCGGACGATCTCCAGGCCGTTGCGGATCGGCGCGAGGGGGTTCCGCAACTCGTGCGCCAGCAGTGCCAGGAACTCGTCCTTCTTCCGGTCCGCGTCCCGCAGCTCGGCCTCCACCCGCTTGCGGGCCGAGATGTCGCGGAACACGAGGACCGACCCGACGACCCGGCCGTGCTCGTCCCGGATCGGGGCGGCGGAATCGTCGATCGGCCGGGCCGCCCCGTCCCTCGCCCGCAGGACGGTGTGGTTCGCCAGCCCGACGGTGACGCCGTCCCGCAGCACCTTGTCCACCGGGCTTTCGACCGCCGCGCCGGTGTCCTCGTTGACGATGTCGAACACGTCCGCGAGTTTGTTACCGACCGCCCCGGCCGTCCACCCGGTCAGGTGTTCCGCCACCGGGTTGATGAACGCGACCCGGCCGTCCGCGTCGGTCGCGATGACGGCGTCGCCGATGCTCGTGAGCGTGGTCCGGAACCGCTCGCGTTCGAGCTTCAGGTCGGCGTTCGCCCGCACCAGTTCGGCCGTCCGCTCGGCGACCATCCGCTCCAGTTCCTCCGGGCTGCGCATGGAGAGGACGCGGGGGATGATCGGGATGAGGGCGAGGACGGTCGCCCACGACACGACGGCGGTGAACAGCTTGATGCCACCGGCCAGCCGGTACGCCGGCCACCAGAAGATGATCGCTTCCATCAGGTGCGTCGTGCCGCACGCCAGGATGAACGCGCCGAACAGCAGGAAGACTTTTCGGAACGGCAGGTCGGTACGGCGGAGGGCGAAGACCGCCAGCACGACCGGGATGGCGACGTAGGCCGACCAGACGCCGAGGTCCGAGAGGATGTGCAGCCACCCGTGGGCGGCGGACCAGTTCCCGCACGACCACCGGGCCGGGAAGTCCGACGTGTCGAACACGCGAGCGAGGGCGTTCAAGGCCGCTCTCCGGGGTGGGGGAGGTTGCGCGAAACGGGGTGGGGAACGGCCGACGGGCCGCCGGGCGTTGGGGACGGGACGGCCCGTTGATTCTAGCAACCGGGCCGTTACCGGTCGATTTCGCCCATGACGATGTCCAGGCTGCCGAGGATGGCCGGGATGTCCCCGACGAGGCAGCCGCGGCACAACTCCTCGACCACGCTCAGGTTGCTGAAGCACCCGGACCGCGCCCGCACCCGCAGTGGGACCGCCTCCTTGCTTGGCCGGCCGACGACGTGGAACCCCATCTGCCCCCGCGGGGCCTCCGTCTCGACGTACACCTCGCCGCCCGGCAGCGTCCGCGGCGGCTCGACCCGGTGCGACCCCGTCGCCGACGGGTAGCGGTCGAGCGCCTGCCGGCAGATGTGGACGCTCTGCAACACTTCCATCATCCGCACGTAAAACCGGTGCCAGCAGTCGCCGACGACCGCCCCCGGCGGGGCGCGGTCGAACGGCGGGACCGGCACGTCGAACGCGTACCTCTCGTAGCCGGAGTAGGGTTCCGTCTTGCGGAGGTCCCAGGGCGGGTCGCCTTTCGTCGCGTCGAGCGACCCGCGGAGGACGGCCCCGGTGCAGCCGTAGTTGATCGCCATGTCCCGCGGCAGCACGCCGACGCCGGCCGTCCGCTTCACGAAGATGTGGTTGTCCGTCAGCATCGCGTGGTAGTCCGCGATGTTCGGCGTGAAGTAGTCCAGGAAATTCCCGCAGCGGGCGACGAAGCCGTCCGGCAAGTCATCGTGGACGCCGCCGATCGTGACGTAGCTGTAGGTGAGCCGCGCGCCGCACACGTCTTCAAAGAGGTCGAGGATGTGTTCCCGCTCGCGGAAGGCGTACAGGAACGGGCTGAAGCTGCCGAGGTCGAGGCCGTAGGCCCCCATGCCGACGAGGTGGGACGCGATCCGGTTCAGCTCGCACACCAGCACGCGGATGACCTGGGCCTTCTCCGGCACGGGCAGGCCGCAGAGCTTCTCGACCGCGAGCGCGTAGCCGAGATTCATGTTCATGGCGGCGAGGTAGTCCATCCGGTCCGTGTACGGGATGAACTGGACGGGGGTGACGTTCTCGCCGATCTTCTCGGCGCAGCGGTGGAGGTAGCCGAGGTGCGGCGTCACCTCGCGGACGATCTCGCCGTCGGTGCGGAGGACGAGCCGGAGGACGCCGTGCGTGCTGGGGTGCTGCGGCCCCATGTTGATGAGCATCTCGTCCGTGCGAACGTCGAACTCGACCAGCTCCGTTTGCATCGACGGCCCTCGGCGGCGGAAGGGTTAGTTTACGGACCGGCAAACGCGCGGGACGGGAACGAAAAGCGGCGGGCGGGTGCGACCTCGTCTCGCTCCCGCCCGCCGCGAATTGCCGCCCGGTGCGTTACTTCTTCCCCTCCAACTCGTTGGCGAGGTCGCCGGCGTCGTACACCTTCCGCAGGCTCTCGACCATCGCCCGGCTGTCCACGCTGACCGCGCGGGCCTGCTCCTCCGTGTACACGAAGTCCAGCACCAGCGACTGGATGTTGCCGTCGAAGATCAGGCCCACCACCTCGCCCTTCTGGTTCACCACCGGCGACCCGCTGTTGCCGCCGATGATGTCGGCCGTGCTCACGAAGTTGAACGGCGTCTTCAGGTCCAGGCTCTGCTTCTTCTCCTCCCACCGCTTCGGCAACTCGAACGGGTACTTGTTCCCCTGCTCCTTGCTCCGCTCGTACAGCCCGCCCATCTCCGTGAACGGCGGGACCGCCTTGCCGGCCTCCGTGTACCCCTTCACCGGGCCGAACGCCAGCCGCAGCGTGAACGTCGCGTCCGGGTACGTGTTCGTCCCGTCCAGCGCGAACCGGGCCTTCGCCAGCGCCGCCATCGCCTGCCGCCGCGGCTCGTCGATCTCCGTCTCCGCCTTCTTGCGGATCGCCCGCGCCGGGCCGTCCACCAACTTCGCCACCGCGACCATCGGGTCGGCCTCGTCCGCCCCCTTCTCGAACATCGCCTTCCGCGCCGCCACGTCCTTCACCTTCGTCCCGCTGACCAGCTCGTACGCCCGCTCCTTCGGCGACTTCCCGGCCAGCACTTGCTTCACCAGCTCGTGGTCCGCCCCCATCGTCGTGGCGAACAGCGTCAGCCCGTCGGCGAGCTTCAGAATCTCGAAGTCGTCGTGGATCGGCTCGTCCGAGAAGAGGCCCTGCTTCAAGGAGCCGAGGCGGGCGTCGCCGAACTCCGGCAGCCGCTCGCGGGGCGACTTGGCCTTCTCCTCCGTGTACCGCAAGAGCGTCCGGGCGATGCCGAACAGTTGGCTGTTAAACGCCGCCCCGCCCTCCAGGAGCGTCGCCTCCTTGATGTACGCCACCCGCTTCTGCTGCCCCGCGGCGATCGTCTCGAACGCCTTCGCGGCCTCGGCCGGGACCTTGTCCGCGTTCGCGGCGATGAAGTCCTTCAGCCGCTTCTCCTCGGCCGCCTTGCGGGCCATGATCGACGGGTCGAGCAGCCCGCCGAGGCCGCCGATCCGCGCCTTCCGGCTGTTCTGGATGCCGAACAGTTCGTCCTCGCCCTTCTGCCGGTTGTCCTCGCTCCGGGCGACCCACGACCCGATGTTCACCTCCATCCGGTAGAGCCGCTGCATGAGGAACGGGTAGCCGGTGTCGCGGAGGTATTCCAACTCGGCCATCGTGTTCTGCCGGTTCGTGCGGCCGGGGTGGCCGGACACGAACGTCAGTTCGCCGTCCTTCGCGCCGCCGGCGCTCCACTTCAGGTAGTGCTCGCACTTGAGCGGCTGGTCGTTCTCGTAGACGCGGAAGAAGCACATGTCCAGGCAGAACCGCGGGTACTCGAAGTTGTCCGGGTCGCCGCCGAAGAACGCGACGGCCTTCTCCGGGGCGAACACGAGGCGGATGTCCGTGTACTTCTTGTACGTGTACAGGTGGTAAGCCCCGCCGGCGTACAGCGTCACCACGTCGGCGCGGACGCCCTTCGCTTCATCGGCCCCGGCCTTCTCGATCTCGGCGATCTTCCCCTGCCGGGCCTTGAACGCCTCGGCCGGCGGCATGCCGTCCTTCACCGCGGCGTTCACGTCCGCGGTCACGTCCTTGATGTTCTGGAGGCAGTTCAGCTCCAGCGCCTTGCACTTGATCTCCTCGGCCGGGGTCTTCGCGTGGAACCCGTCCTTGAGGTAGTCCTTCTCCTTCGTCGAGAGCTTCTGGAGGTCGTCGGCCCCGACGTGGTGGTTGGTCATGACGAGGCCGTTGGCGGACACGAAGCTGCCGGACCCGCCGCTGTTGAACCGGACGCTGGCCTTTTGCAGGTGGTCCAGCCAGGCGTCGGTCGGCTCGAACCCGTACTTCTCCTTGAGGAGTTTCTTGGGCACGTTGTTGAACAGCCACATGCCCTCGTCGCCGAAGGTCGGCGTCATCGTCATGGCGATCCCCGCGGCGACGGCCGCCCAGGTGCGAACGCGGAAGCGCATAACCTCTCCCCTCGATGTGCCCGCGGGTCCGCCGCGGGTGGTAGGCATTTATAGGCGAGACGCGGGGGAAAGTTTAGCGCGGCGATAAGGCTTTCGGACATGCAACGGCGAACGCCACGGCGTGAGCGTGGCGGTTCCTCTCAGCGGGGAGGAACCGCCACGCTCACGCCGTGGCGTTCGCCGTTGATGCGTGGCGGTCACTCGCCCTTGTTGAAGTAGTTCACCACCGCCAGCGCGACGCCGACGACGGCCAGCACCAGGCCGCAGTAGATGATCGCCCGCATCGTCGCGTACATGTTCCGCAGGCCCCGCAGCGCCCCCATCAGGTGCCACACGTCCTCGTTCTTCGTCTCCACGATCTTCCGGAACGACGCGGCCGCCCCGCCCGTCCAGAACCCGATCGCCAGGCACAGCAGCATCGACGCCCCGAGGCCGATCGCCGGGAAGAAGTTCTCCCGGTTCTTCAGCGTGTGCAGGAGCTGGAACGCGAAGAAGATCGCGAACACGAGGCCGAGCAGCTGCATCAGCGACGCGACCACCCGCATCGCGTCCGCGAGGCCGCCGATCGTCCGGTTGTGCTCCTCGGTGAACTCGTACTGGCTCGACTTGTACTCGACCGGCTGCGGGGCGGTCGCGGGCGGCGGCGGGGGTTGCGGGTCCATGTTGCACCTCGACGACGGGGCGGGCGTGCGGCGATTGTACGGACGGCGGCCGTGGGTGGAACCCGGAGCGGGAGCGATGGGGTGTGTCTCGGCAGGACAAACACCCCGTCGCTCCCGCTCCGGGTTCCACGGTGACAGGGACGAACGGGCACGGCCTACCCGCCGGTGACCCGCGGCAGGTAGACGCGGACCGTCGTGCCGAGGCCGACGGCCGAGTCCACCCGGATGAACCCGCCGGCCCGCTCGACGATCTGCTTGACGATGGCCATGCCCATGCCGGTCCCGGCCGTCGCCCGCTTCGTCGTGAAGAACGGCTCGAACATCCGCGCCCGCGTTTCCTCGTCCATGCCGACGCCGGTGTCGGCGACGGCGAGCAGGGCGTAGACGCCGTGGTGCGCCGCGTCGCCGTTCACGTCCTCGGCGGACACGCGGGCGGTCAGGATGCCGCCGGACGGCATCGCGTCGCGGGCGTTCAACACCAGGTTCATGACGACCCGCTCCAGCCGGGCCGGGTCGATGAACACGCGGCCGACGCCGGGGTCGCGGTGGAACTGGACGTGCCACGCCGGGCCGGCCGCCGACCGGACCAGCGGCAGCACCCGCTCGACGGCGTCGGCCAGTTTCACCACCTGCGGGGCGTCCGCCTCCGCCCGGCCGAACGCCGCCATCTCCTGCACCAGCGTCGCCCCGCGGTTGCCGGCCTCCAGGATGTGCCCGGCCATGTCGAGCACGTCCTTCGGCAGCGTGCGAACCCGCAGGATTTCCGTGGCGAACCCGATGACCACGGTGAGGATGTTCTTGAAGTCGTGGGCCGCCCCGGCCGCGACGCGGGCCAGCACCTCCGCCTGCTCGAGGCCGAGGAGCATCTCGCACGTCTGCTGGAGGACGGCCTGCGACTCCTGCAGGTCGGCCGCGTTCAGCTTCAGCGCGATCAGGTCCGACACGGACGCGGCGAAGTCCCGCTCCTCCGTCGTCCACTCCCGCGGCGGGCCGGAGTGCTCGTTGCACAGGACGCCGATGACCCGGCCGTCGCGGTAGATCGAGGCGTCGAGCATCGAGGCGATGCCGAGCGGCCCGAGGTACACGCCGGCGAGCTGCCGGGTGCGGGGGTCGGCGTGCGCCTGCTCGGCCGGGATCGACCGGCGGCTCTCGAGGGCCTGGAAGTAGTCCGGGAAGTCGGCCACCTGGAGCGTCGCCCCCTCGCAGAAGGTCCGCTCCTCCCGCTCGTACAGGTAGGCGCACCGCAGGGCCTTGCGGTCGGCGGTGTAGAACCAGATGCCGGCGCGGGCGACGGCGAGCGTGTCCGCGGACAGCTCGCAGGCGCGGCGGAGGATGTCCGCCAGCGGCAGGTCGGGGCCGGGGTTGAGCCGGGCGAGTTCGAGCCGGGCGGCGTCGGCCGGCCGCCGGGGTTCGTCCGCGAGGAGGGGGTTGGACATGGCACGGTTCCTGTCAGAGACGGACCGTCGAGAGAAGTGGGGATGCGTGAACTGTACCGCGGCGCGGGCCGGGACGCGAGGGGAAACTATGATCGCGATTGGAATAATGAGCGGGCGATGAGTTGGGCGGCGGGTTACGCCCCCTCGGCCGTGTCCGGGACCTGCTTCGGATCCGGCGGCTGGTTGTAGATCGTGTTCGGGAAGTGCTCGACGAGGTAATGCACCACCCGCTTCGCGGACAGGATGCCGACCGGCTTGTTCTGGTCGTCCACGACCGGCAGGTGGCGGTAGCTGCCGCCCTGCATCCGCTTCACGGCCGTCCGGATCGAGTCCTTCGGCTCGACCGTCACCGGGTCCGGCGTCATCACGTCCCGGATCGGCAGGTCGAGCGACTTGCCGCTGGCCAGGACGCGGGTGAGCAGGTCGCGCTCCGTGAAGATGCCGACGAGCCGGCCGTCGCGGACGACGAGCAGGCAGCCGACCTTCTCCCGCCGCATGAGTTCCACCGTGTCGGCCACGCGGGTGGCCGCGTCCACCTGCCGCGGCGGCGTCGGGTGCAGCCGGGCCACGCTCTCGACCTTCAGGTTGCGGGTGAGTTCCATGCGGCCATTGTGCGCCGGGCCGCGGGCGGTGACAAGGCATAGTAGTAGGCACACTCCGTGTGCCGTCTCCTTCCCGCCGCGGTGAGTTCGTCCGACTCGTTGCGACCGGCAGCAGACGGCACACGGAGTGTGCCTACTACTATGTGTCGCCTTACCCCACGAACGCGCCGTTCGTGCCGGCGAACGCGTCGAACGCGAACGCCTCCGGCGGCGTGCCGGCCGACGCGATCGTCGCGCCGGCGTAGGCCGTCACCCGCGTGCCGACGCCGGCCCCGCTGCCGACGACGATGTCGGCCTTGTTGTCCCCGTCCAGGTTCTTCACCGCCACCCGGATGCCGCCGCGGGTGCTCGGGTCGCCGGAGAAGAAGTTCGCAATCGGCGTGATCGTCGCCCCGCCGGAGTCCACCAACAGGTCGCCGTCGAACACCTGGACCCGCGGGCCGCCGCTCGGCCCGCCGCCGGCCACGATGTCCGCCTTGCCGTCCCCGTTCAGGTCCCCGAGGGCGATGAACGCGCCGTTACGGAGCGTCGGCTCGAACGCGAAGAAGTCGTTGAACAGCCGCGTCGGGTTGCTGCCCGGCAGCGTCGTGCCGTTGTACACGGCGACCCGCGGGCCGCCGCTGAACCCGGCGGCGACGGCGAGGTCGCCGATGCCGTCCCCGTTCACGTCGCCGACGGCCGCCCGCGCCCCGCCGCGGAAGTTCTTGTCCGCGATCCCGAAGAAGCTGGCGATCTTGCCGAACCCGGCCCCGTTGAACGCGTCCACCCGCGGGCCGCCGCCGCGGTCCGGCGTGATGAACAGTTCCGGGATGCCGTCGCCGGTCGTGTCGCCGGCGGCGACGTACACGCCGCCGGTGAACGTGCTCTCGAACGGCTGGAAGCTGGCGATCTGGTTGCCGGTCTTGCCGTCGAAGATCCGCACGTCGGTCGCGATGCCCGGCCCGGTCCCCATCACGATGTCCGCGACGCCGTCGCCGGTGAAGTCGGCGGCCGCCACCCGCACCCCGCCGGTGAACCCGGCCGCGAACGGGTTGTTAATCGTTTGCAGCACCGTCTTGCCGTCGGAAGCGTACAGCTTGGCGGACGCGGCGACGCCGGCGTCGGTGCCGACGGCGAAGCTGCCGATGCCGACGAGGCCGGCCGTCGAGGCCGCGACCTCGCCCGCCGACAGCCCGACGACCGGGGTGGTCCCGCCGCCGATCGCGCCGAGCTTCGTCGCCGCCCCGGTGGCCAGGTTGATGACGTACAGGGCCGTGTTCCCGGACACCGTCAGGGCGGCGAATGCATTCCCGGCGGCCGGGTCGTTGGACTTGGCCACGGTCACGCTCGCCGGGATGTCGAACCCGGTCACGTCGGTGAAGTCGAGGGCCGCGCCGCCGAGCGTGATGCCGACGCCGCTCGTCAGCACGCCGTCGTTCGGCGGGGTTTGGATGTAAATCTTGTCCGTGCTCGCGTCGAGCGTGTACTGGGTCGTGAACGCCGCCTTGTGGAAGCCGTTCGTGTACGCCGTCGCGTCCCCCTTGGACGCCGTGCCGCCGACGTTGAGGTTGCCGTCCGGTTGCGTGCCGGCCACGGCCGCGTCGAAGTCCACGGCCGCCCCGGTCGTCGGATCGACGCGGAAGTTCGACCCGGCCCCGGCGAGGGTGGTGACGACCCGCAGCTTGTCCACCGTCGGGTTGATGTCGATGCCGAAGCTCGTGCCGGCCGGGAACGTGATGGCCGCCCCGGTCCCGTCCACCAGCGCGATGCCCGCGCCGACCGGCGTGGTCCCGCCGGTCTGCGGGTCGAGGACCGCCAGCCGGATCGTCTTCGCCGTCGTGTCCTGGACGAGCGCCAGGTACTGGCCGGTGGACGGCCGCCGGTCGAGGCCGACGATCGCCTCCGTCGCGCCGAGGCCGCCGACCGCGACGGTCGTGGCCGTGCCCGGCGTGAGGGAGTTGAACCGGAGGACGTTCCCGCCGGCGACGGCGACGAACGGCGTGCCGGTCGTCGCCAGGTTCGGCTGGACGGCCAGCCCCTGCACGGCGACGCTGCCGCCGCCGGCCGCGATGCCGAAGTTCCCGACCTTCGTGGCCTTCCCGTTCGTCAGGTCGATGGCGTACAGCGACGGGACGCCGGCCACGGTCAGGGCCGCGAACCCGGCCCCGGCGGTGACGGCGGTGTTCGACGTGTCCACCGTCACCCCGGCCGGGATGTCGAACCCGGTGACGGCCGTGAAGTCGATGTTCGCGCCGGCGACGCTGACGCTGACGCCGGCCGTCTGCGTGCCGTTGTTCGGCGGGTTCTGGATGAACAGCTTGTCGGTCGCGGCGTCGAGCGTGTACTGCGTCGTCGCGGTCGCGTTCGGCCCGTTGTTCGTGTACGCGGTCGCGTCCACGGTCGTCGTCCCGCCGCTGGCCGCCCCGTCCGGGTTGATGCCCGGCGTGCCGGCCGCCCCGTCCACGATGCCGCCGGTGTTCGGGTTGATGCGGAAGTTCACCCCGGCGTCGGTGACGACCCGGAGCCGGTCCACGGTCGGGTTGAAGTCCACGCCGAAGTTCGTGCCGGCGACGGCGACCGGGTTGCCGTCCCCGTCGGTGAACTGGGTCGGGGCGGCGGACAGCGGCGTGGCCGTGCCGGTCTGCGGGCTGATGGCGTACAGCCGGACGGCCCCGGCCCCGTTGGACGTGAGGCCGTACAGCTGCCCGTTCTGCGGCCGCACGTCGATCCCGACGAGGTTCTCCCCGGCCCCGAGGCCGGTGACGTTCGTGACCGTCCCGGCCCCCGGCGTCGCGGTGTCGAACGCGAAGATCGCGTTGTTCGACAGGGCGAACGCGGCCACGGGCGTGGTGCGGTCTTCCAGTTGCGTCACGTGCGGCCGGAACGAGGCGGTCATCATGCGTCGCTGCATCTTCGTCACGGTGCGAACTCCGCGGCTCGGGGGTTGAGAGGCGCGCCGCCCGGTCCGAGCCGGAGACCGGTGGCGGTAGGTCGTGGGTGGGGCGACGGCACCCGGAACTTCGACAGGCACGAATCGTGGGCGGACCGGGCCGTTAAGATTGGACGAACGCGAATATCTTGTGCAATCGGACCCGTTTTGCCAGTCCTGAAGGTGGGAAAAACCGAGAGTTTGGGGGCTTCGTGAGATCGTTAGAAAGATGGGAGCAAAACTCGTGATCGGCGGTACGTCGGCACATCCGTTGCAACCCTCTTCCCGCCCGTCGTACCTTGGATGCCCGTGGGGTGGTTGCCATGAATGCCGTCGTGCCCTTGTTTGCGCTCGCCTTGCTCGCTGCTCCCGGCCGCGCCGCCGGGCCGCTCGAAATTCCCGCCCACGAGACGGACATCTTCTCGCTCGCGTTCTCCCCGGACGGCAAGGCGTTGGCTTCCGCGAGCAAGGACCGCGCGGTCGCGGTGTGGAACGCGGCGACCGGCGACAAGGTCCACGCGCTGACGGGCCACGCGGCCGACGTGCTGCGGGTCGCGTACTCCCCGGACGGGGCGCGGCTCGCGTCCGCCGGGGCCGACGGGCAGGTCAAAATCTGGGACCCGCAAACCGGGAAGGAGTTGCGGTCGATCAGGGCGCACGGCAACTGGGTGAGCGGGATCGCGTACAGCCCGGACGGGAAGTGGCTGGCGACGGCCAGCGCGGACAAGACGGCCGCCGTGTGGGACGCGGCGAGCGGCGCGGCCCGCTGCACGTTCAAGGGGCACGCCGCCGAGGTCTGGGGCGTGGCGTTCGCCCCGGACGGGAAGACCGTCGCCTCTTGTTCAAAGGACCAGACCGTCCGGGTCTGGGACGCGGCCACGGCCGAGCCGGTCCGGGAGTTGAAGGGGCACAAGGGCGAGGTATACACGGTCGCCTTCCACCCGACGGACGGCCTGATCGCGAGCTGCGCGTCGGACGGCACGGTCAACCTGTGGGACCCCGCCAGCGGCGACGTGGTGCGGACGCTCAAGGGCCACAAGGGGACGGTCTACACGGTCGCGTTCGCGGGTCCGGTGATCGCCAGCTCGTCGGCGGACAAGACGGCCCGGGTGTGGGACGTGAAGACCGGCAAGGCGGTGAAGGAGCTGCCGGCGCACAAGAACGAGGTGCTCGCGGTGGCGGTGTCCGCCGACGGGACCCGCGTGGCCACGGCCGGGAAGGACCGGGTCGTCCGCGTCACGCCGACGGACCGACTCGCCGGGAAGTGAGGTCGCGATGTTCGACTACACCCTCGACTTCAAGGCGATCGACTTCCGCGACCACCCGGAGCTTTACCGCGTCGGCAAGGGCGAGCAGGGCGTCCTACTCGTCGAGCCGTACAAGGGCGAAATCCTCCCGCACTGGCGGTTCAAGACCGTGGCCGAGGCGAAGAAGTCGTCGGCGAAGATTTACAAGCTGTTCCTCGCGTACCTGCGGGCGAAGGACTTCCCCGGCGCGGACATGGCTCGGAAGTTCCTCCAGATGGGCTGGACGCGGGCGCGGCGGTACGCGAACCACAAGGGCGGCCGGAAGTACGACGCGGACGGCAAGCCGCTGCCCCGCGTCGAGGACGCGGAGAAGGCGGCGGCCGCGGCCGTGTTCTACGAGCGGTACGTCGCCGCCCGCGAGCACCCGGAGTACCGCCGCCAGCGGCACAGGCACGTCGAGAGATACGAGGCAGCGTAGCTGCCGATTCTTGTGGAACCCGGCGCGGGGGGGGCCGGGGTTGGGGCGGGTGCCCCAACCCCCCGCGCCCCCGCCCCGGGCCACCAGAAGGGGGGTTTTGGGGTTGAGGGCG
>NZ_JCABYM010000089.1:34339-37534 GCF_059499385.1 Limnoglobus sp.
CGGCTGGTTAGCTCCCGATCGGGGGGCCCCCCGGCGGGGGCGCACCGGGGTGGGGCACTCACCCCCCCCCCCGGCGCCCCCGCGCCGGGTTCCACAAGAAGGGCGTATGCGGGTTCGAGGCCGGTGTGGTAAACTCACTTCCCTCTCCGGCCCCCACTCGGACCGACGCATGCGCTCACTCCTGCCCGCAATTCCCTTGCTCGTCTGCACCCTCGCGCTGATCGACACGCGGGCGAAAGAAACCCCGCCCGCGAAGTACGAGTGCCGGTGGGCCGACACGCCGATCGTGCTCGACGGCAAGGCCGACGACCCGGCCTGGAAGCACGCGCAGGTCATCGACGACTTCCGGCTGCTCGGCACGCCGGCGAAGGAGAAGACCCGCGCGAAGCTCCTGTGGGACCGCGAGTATCTTTACTTCTTCGCGGAGCTGGACGACGCCGACCTGTTCGCCGACGTGACCGAGCACGACGGCCCGGCCTGGCAGAACGACTGCTTCGAGCTGTTCCTCAAGCCGTCGAAACAGCACGCCGGGTACTTCGAGTTCGAGGTCAACGCCGCGAACGCCACGCTCGATTCGTTCTTCCCGAAGTGGGACGAGGCGGCGCTCGAGAAGCACATCAAGCACGGCGAGTTCCAGCTGGAAACGAAGGTCGCGCTGAACGGCACGCTGAACAAGCGGGACGACGCGGACGCCGGCTGGACCGTCGAGGGCCGCATCCCGTGGGCGGACTTCCTCCGCGCCGGCGGGCGGCCGGAGCCGGGCGAGGAGTGGGCGTTCGCCCTCTGCCGGTGCGACTACGACAAGGCGTGGAAGGAGCCGGACCTCAGCACCACGGCGGCCATCAAGGCGAAGAAGCTCGGCCCGTTCTTCCACCAGACGGACGACTACCCGCCGCTCGTGTTCGTCGGCCCGGACGCGACGACGGCCCGGCCCTACGGCCTGCGGGAGCGAATCCCCGTCACCTCGTCCACGGTCGTCGGGTCGCCGGACCCGCCGCTGCCGTACAAGGCGGTGCGGGCCTACCCGAAGTTCTCGCCGGCGTTCCCGATCATGGTGAAGCCGGTCCCCGGCGCGGACCAACTGCTGCTCATCACGCAGGACCGGCCGTACTCCGCGACCGGGTTCTGGCGGGTGAAGGACGACCCGAACGTGACGACCGCGGACGCGGTGAAGATGTTCGACACGCCGGACGGCGGGTCGGCGACCGACTTCTGCTTCCACCCCAGGTTCACGGAGAACGGGTACCTCTACGTCGGCTGGAACGGGAAGGGCGGCGGCAAGGTGAAGAAGAAGTCGTGCCGCATCACCCGGTACACGATGCAGCCGAAGCCGCCCTACACGCTCGACGAGAAGAGCGCGAAAACGATCATCGAGTGGGAGTCCGACGGGCACAACGGCGTGGCCGTCTGCTTCGGCCTCGACGGCATGATGTACCTCACCAGCGGCGACGGCACGTCCGACTCCGACACGGACGTGACGGGCCAGAGCACCGACACGCTGCTGGCGAAGGTCCTCCGCATCGACGTGGACCGCACCGAGAACGGGAAGCCTTACGCGATCCCGAAGGACAACCCGTTCCGCGACGAGAAGCGGTTCGCCCCGGAGACCTACGCGACCGGCCTCCGCAACCCGTGGCGGATCGCGTGCGACGCGAAGACCGGGCACGTCTGGGTCGGCAACAACGGCCAGGACCTGTGGGAGCAGGCGTACCTCGTCCGGCCGCGGGACAACTACGGGTGGAGCGTGATGGAGGGCGGCCACGTCTTCTACGCGAACCGCAAGCTCAACGGCACGCCGCACACGATGCCGACGATCGAGCACCACCACTCGGAGTTCCGCTCGCTCACCGGAGGCATCGTCTACTACGGCCCGCAGCTGCCGGACCTCAACGGCGTCTACGTCTACGGCGACTACTCGACCGGCCGCGTCTGGGGGATGAAGCACGACGGTGCGAAACCGGTCTGGCACAGGGAGCTGGCCGCGCCGCGGATGCAGATCACGGCGTTCGGCGTGAACACCCGCGGCGAACTGCTTGTCTGCGACCACCGCGGCGGCGGCGAGGGCGGGTTCTACACGCTCGTCCCGAACACGGACGCGCCCGCGGCCAACTTCCCCCGAAGGCTGTCGGAAAGCGGCCTGTTCGAGAACGTCGCGAAGCACGCGATGAAGCCGGGGGTGATCCCGTACTCGGTGAACGCCCCGTTCTGGTCGGACGGGCTGCACAAGGAGCGGTTCCTGGCGATCCCGTCAAAGGAGCCGATCGACTTCAAGCGAAGCCGCGGGTGGGACTTCCCGGACCGCACGGTCATCGTGAAGAGCTTCGCGCTGGAGGCGGAGGAAGGGAATCCGGCGAGTCGGAAGTGGGTCGAGACGCGGTTCCTGACGAAGCAGGGGACGGAGTGGTTCGGCTACACGTACCTCTGGAACGACGCCGGGACGGACGCGGAGTTGCTGCCGGCCGGCGGGCTGGACAAGAAGTTCGTGGTGAAGACGCCGACGGGCGACCGCGAACAGGTGTGGCACTACCCGAGCCGCGCCGAGTGCATGGTCTGCCACAGCCGGGCGGCGAACTACGTCCTCGGCCTGTGCGAGGTACAGATGAACAAGGACCACGACTACGGCGGTTGCACGAGCAACCAGTTGCGGGAACTCGAACACCTCGGTCTGTTGAAGTACGACGGCACATCCGAGGCGCGGGCCGTGCCGAAGGCGCGGGGCGAGGGGAAGGGGCTGAAGGGGAAGGAACTGGACGAGTACGTCTCGACCCACTCGCAGCAGCCGAACCAGCGGCCGGCGAAGGCGTCGGCGTTCCTGCACCAGTCGCCGGGGTCGTTCCGCAAGCTGGTCGACCCCTACGACCCGGCCCAAGACCTGACGGCGCGGGCGAAGTCGTGGCTGCACGCCAACTGCGCGTCGTGCCACGTCGAGGCCGGCGGCGGGAACGCGGCGATGGAGCTGGAGTTCGCGACGGCGCTCGACAAGATGCGGGTCAAGGGCGTGCCGCCGCTGCACCACAAGTTCGACCTACCGGACGCGAAGCTCGTCGCGCCGGGCCGACCGGACGCGTCCGTGCTGTTGAAGCGCGTGAGCCTCCGCGGCCCGCACCAGATGCCGCCGCTGTCGTCGAACCGCGTGGACGACCGCGGCGTCGCGCTGCTGTGGGAGTGGATCGCGACGATGAAGCCGTGACGTTG
>NZ_JCABYM010000090.1:0-2301 GCF_059499385.1 Limnoglobus sp.
CCCGGATCGAATCTTAGACTGCGCCGGATAGTGAACGTGTGTTCACATCACGCCGGCCGGCGGGTTCGTTGGAAGAAACGCCTCCCACCCCACCCCCGGCCACCCCATTTCTCGTTTCGGAACACTTCCGAGAAGGGTCGATGTCATGTCTCAGTCGAAGATGGTCCGCGCGTCGAAGAAGACCCCGTGCCACGTCTGCGGCGGCGACCACAAGTGCAGCTTCGCCGCCGGCCCCGACGGCACGCTCATCCTGTGCGGCCGGAAGGCCGGCCCGCAGCCGGGGTTCGTCTGCCTCGGGCCGGCGAAGGACCCGACGTGGACGATGTACAAGGCCGACAGGGGCGAACGGCACGGCGTGAGCGTGCCGGTGAAAGCTGCCGCGACCGACACCGGCACGCTGACGCCGGGCCGTTCGCCCCTGCTCGCCCTCGTCCGCCGCTGCGCCCGCGACTTCACCGCCCCGCGCCGGGACGCCCTCGCCCGCGCCCTCGGGCTGCCGGCCGCGGCCGCGGACGCCGTGCCGGACGTGGGCTGGTCCGAGGAACTCGCCGCCTGGACGATCCCCGAAATCGACGCCGACGGGCAGGTCGTCGGCGTCTCCACCCGCCGGCCGGACGGGTCGAAGCGGTGCGTGCCGGGCAGCCGCCGCGGGCTGGTGGTCTCCGCCGGGTGGGTCGATGCCGACGGGCCGATCTTCGTCGTCGAAGGGTTCTCGGACGTGGCGGCCCTCGGGTGCCTCGGCCTCGCGGCCGTCGGCCGGCCGAGTTCCCACGGCGGCGGCGACCTGCTCGCCGCGGCCCTGCGGAACGCCGCCCCCGGCCGGCCGATCTTCGTCGTCGGCGAGAACGACCGCAAGCCGGACGGCCGGTGGCCCGGCAAGGACGGGGCCGACCTCGTGGCGAAGGTGGTCGCGTGCGCGCTGCCGGACCGCACGGTCCTGGGCCTCTGCCCGCCGGACGGGGTGAAGGACGTTCGCGAGTGGGTGCGGAGCCGCTTAGGCGAACGGCACGGCGTGAGCGTGCCGGTGGGAGCCGCGGGGACCGACACCGGCACGCCGACGCCGTGCCGTTCGCCGGCCGCCGTCGGCCACGACCTCGCCCAGACTATCGCCGCGGCCGCGAAGCGGGTGACGGCCCAGCCGGCCGACCTCGCCCGCCGGTGGCCGGTCCCGGTCCCGATCACGACCATCGCGAAGGAGGTCGAGGCCGACCCGAACCCGACCGGGTGGCTGTGGGACGGCTACCTGCCCCGCGGCGGCGTGTGCGTCCTGTCCGCCCTGCCGAAGTGCGGCAAGACGACGCTCCTGACGCACCTGCTGTCCGCCCTCGGGGCCGGCGGCGAGTTCCTCGGCCGGGCCGTCCTGCCGGGCCGGGCCGTCGTGCTCACGGAGGAGGACAAGGCCGTCTGGGCCGAGCGGCAGAAGCGGCTGAACCTGGGGGACCAAGTCGCGCTCGTCATCCGCCCGTTCCTCGGCCGGCCGACGGCCGACGACTGGGCCGCGTTCCTCGCCGGCCTCGCCGCCGACCTGGAGGCCGACGGCCGCGACCTCGTCATCCTCGACACGCTCGCCGACCTGTGGCCGGTCCGGGACGAGAACCACGCGACGGACGTGACGGACGCCCTCAAGCCGCTCCGCCGGCTCGCGGCGAACGGCCGCACCGTCCTGTGCATCCACCACGTCCGCAAGTCCGGCGGCGACCACGGCACGGCGTCGCGGGGCAGCGGGGCCATCGCCGGGTTCTTCGACGTGATGCTCGAACTCGGGTACGCGACCGGCGACCCGGACGGCCGGCGGCGGAAGCTGGTGGCGAAGGGCCGGCTCGACGGCATCCCGCCGGAAACGCTGGTCGAGATGTCCGCCGACGGCCACGGGTATCGGGTGGTGGACGAGCGATCAGTAGTCGCCGGCCGGGTGAAGGAGCGGGAGCGGACGGAGGACGAGCGGCGGGCGGCGGTGCGGGAGGCGTTGTGCGTGACGATCCCGTTCGGCACGGAGGCGGACGCGGTGACGCGGGACGAGATTTGGGCGAAGCTGCCGGACGAGGTGCGGGTGAACGTGAAGCGGTTCGAGGCGGTGCTGGAGAACGGGTGCGGCGAACTCTGGGCGCGACGGGGGAATGGCGGGCGTTCGGGGTATAAGTATTGGCGAATCCCGGACCGGAATTAAGAACGACCACCCCTTCCAGTGGGGTGGGAGTCGTTTCTTCTTATTTCGGGTCAGCCGGAGGAAATAAGAAGAAACGTCCCTCACCCCACCCGGTCGGGGCGGTTTTCGGGCGAACGGATTCTTTCCCCCGTCGC